>RPOO01000028.1 GCA_003857025.1 Methanothrix sp. | reverse complement strand
ATAGCACAGAACACCGGCTACGGCGCCGATCATGACTGCACCAATGATATCGACATAGCCTGCGGCAGGCGTTATGGCCACAAGACCGGCTATGCCTCCGCTCACCATTCCCAGAGCGCTGGGCTTTCCTTTCAGCCAGCTGGCCAGGAGCCAGGTCAGGGCACCGGCTGCCGCAGAGGTGTTGGTCACGACGAACGCACTGGCTGCAAGTCCGTTGGCCGCCAGGGCCGAACCGGCGTTGAAGCCGAACCAGCCGAACCAGAGGATTCCCGCGCCGAGCATGGCCATGGGGATGTTGTGAGGCTCCATGACATAGGCGCCAAAGCCGATCCTCTTGCCGATGACAAGAGCGAGGGCCAGAGCCGAGAACCCTGAGCTGATGTGCACCACAGTGCCGCCGGCAAAGTCCAGAGCGCCGAGTTGTGCCGACCAGCCGCCTGCCCAAACCCAGTGGGCCAGCGGATCATAAACCAGTGTGGTCCAGAGCAGTGCCAGCACGATGAAGGAGCTGAGCTTGACCCTCTCCGCCACCGCCGAGGTGAGGATAGCCAGTGTTACTGCGGCGAAGACCAGTTGGAAGGCCATGTAGATCAGATGCGGAATGTTTCCCGCCAGGGGCGCGGAATCGACCCCCACGCCGCTCAATCCCACATAGTTCAGGCCGCCGATAATTCCGTTGATGTCTGTTCCGAAGGCCAGGCTGTAGCCGAAGAGCACCCACTGGATGCTGGCCAAAGCGAAGGCCAGGAAGGAGAGGCCGATCATCGAGACGACCGTCTTGCTTCTCACCAGGCCGCCGTAGAACAAACCAACGCCGGGCGTCATGAGCATTACCAGTGCTGTAGACGCCAGGACCCATGCTGTGTCACCACTATTAATTTCCAAGCTGCATCACCCTTAATTATTATGTAAATTCGAACCTATTTAATTTTTGTAGTAACTGCTCGGACATCATCATAAAGAAATGCCCCCTCGCAGTTTTGCTGAATCATTCCTGGGCCAGAGTCTTTAAAAGCATATTTGATAAAATATCGTAAAAGCTATGAAAGATTCATACTTGTTCATAGCCGGACAATTCTATCCATGATTTGCGTTTTTGGGCGGCATATTCAAATATCTTTTTGAGGTATTTTCCCAATTTAGCTTAAGTTTGCGGGAAGAATATGATTCGAAGGGCGGAATGGGGATGAGACTGAAGAAGAATTTTGATGCGGCGGAAAAGCTGTGCATTGAAGGTTGTTGACTGGCCCAAGCTACTCGTCGATCGATATCGATTGACAAAATAGGCTGCAGAAAATCAATGGGAGGGGGCAAAAGTCGATTTGTCTAGGAGGGACAAGTTAGTTCGACTTTTGCTTAGCAATTAAACGTCATTAAACGAATATAAGGTATTCGCTCCGAGAAGCATTTCTTCAGAATTGAAAAGGATGGTGGGCAAAAGTCCGCGATGTAGGAGGGATTGATGGCCGTCGACTCTTGCCTGGAGTCTAATACGACATATGCCGATATAAGTGTTTCGGTATCTGGAATCGATGCAATCGACGTAAATTACTTCAATCCACACCGCCTTCCGCCGTTCCCACGATTTCCGCTATCTCTATCCTTCTTCCAAATCATCCCCTACGTCACCACACTCTATTATTTCTGCAATTCTCTCTCTTTTTGCTAATTCTCTTCGTGCGTCCTCGCTCTCCCTTTTGTTCCTCCCCGGAGGAAAAGAATCATAACTTTCGCAGACATAAGAGTAGCCATGATCTATACCATCACCCTCAATCCCGCTTTGGATCGCACTTTATGGATCCAAAGGGTTCGCGATGATGTATCCAACCGCATTCTTGTGGAGAAGAGTTTCGCGGGAGGCAAGAGCATCGATGTCTCCAGGGTGCTCAAGAACCTGGAAATGGATAGCATTGCCCTTGGTTTTGTGGGCGGCTTTGCCGGTCGGGAACTGGAAGGAAGACTTCTCAACGACGGGATTCAAAGCGATTTTATACGCGTCTCCGGAGAGACCAGGACAAACATCATCATCCACGAAAAGGAGACGGGAAAGCAGCTGGCCTTCAATGCACGCGGCCCGGAGATAATGCCGAGCGAGCTTATGCAGTTCGTCGAGCAGCTGGAGGCCCTTCCTTGCGCAGATATGGTTGCCATCGGAGGAAGCCTGCCTCCAGGCGTGAGCCCGGAGATCTATCGCAGGATCATAACCCAGGTGAAGAAGTGCCAGGCGAAGGTTGTTCTGGATGTGGACGGCGATGCGCTGTGCCAGGGGCTCAAGGCCCTGCCGACCGTCATCAAGCCCAATATTCATGAGCTGTCCGAGCTGGTAGGCCGGGAGCTGAAGGAGATGGACGAGATCGTTGCCGCGGCCCGAGAGATCAATCACCAGGGCGTGGAGATCGTTCTTGTCTCAATGGGCGCAAGAGGCATTTTGCTTGTGTCTCACGGGCGAGAGTATCACGCTGCCCCGCCAGCCGTCAAGGTGGAGAGCACCATTGGTGCCGGTGATTCATCAGTGGCCGGATTTATCTATGGTTTCATGCAAGGCAAGGATTTGAAGGATTGCCTGATTTATGCTGCTGCAGCAGGGACCGCTACGACGCTGCACCAGGGAACGGCTCTATGCCGCAAAGAGGATTTTCTGAAGATCGTTCCCCAGGTAAAGCTCGAAGTTCTAAGCGAGAGAGTTTGAGGTGCAAGAATGAACGGGACTAAAGAATTCGCGGCACCTCTGGACGTGCCGGGCTCAAAACGCAAAATGTATCTGAACAACTACAGAAAGATAACGCGAGAGAGCGGACGGTTGATGCTCTTTGCCGGAGACCAGAAGGTCGAGCACCTTAACGATGACTTTTTCGGGCTTGATATCGATCCAGCGGACGGCAACCCGGAGCATCTCTTTCAGATCGCATCAAATGCGAAGATCGGCGTCTTCGCCGCGCAGCTCGGCCTTATCGCCCGCTATGGTGCCGATTACAAGGATGTGCCGTACCTGGTGAAGCTGAATTCCAAGACCCATCTTGTGAAGACCTCCCAGGCGGAGCCAAACAGCCTGCAGTGGATCGATGTGGATCAGGTTGTCGAATTTGCGGAAAGCAGCGGCCTTAGCATCCTCGGTGTCGGATACACCATTTACCTGGGAAGCGAGCATGAGGGCGAGCAGCTCCGCCAGGCGGCTCAGATCGTTTATCAGGCTCATAGTCAGGGGCTGATCACAGTTCTCTGGATTTATCCGCGCGGAAAAGCGGTCAAAGATGAAAAAGATCCGCATCTTATCGCTGGAGCGGCTGGGGTGGCCGCAGCTCTTGGAAGCGACTTTGTCAAGGTGAACTATCCATCCAGGCCAGGCAGCGACTCCAAGGAGATCTTCAAGGAAGCTGTGCGGGCGGCAGGCCGAACCGGCGTCGTCTGCGCCGGAGGCGAGAGCACGGATGCCAAGTCCTTCTTGCAGCGCCTGCACGACCAGATTCATATCAGCGGCGCGGCGGGAAACGCCACTGGCCGAAACATTCACCAGCGGACTCTTGCGGAAGCGGTGCGGCTGTGCAATGCCGTTTATGCCATAACCGTCGAGGACGCTAGCGTGGAAGAGGCATGGAAGATCTACCAGGGAAATTGAATTCCGGGAATTGCTATTGTTTCCTGAATTTCAATAAAGGAAGTTTCAAACATGCCAAATCTCATCTTGCTCCGACATGGCCAGAGCCTCTGGAACCAGGAGGGCAGGTTCACCGGCTGGATGGATATCGACCTTTCCGCAAAAGGCAGAGAGGAGGCGAGGAATGCCGGAGTGCTCATGCGCTCTGCCGGCTTCACCTTCGAGATAGCCTTCACGTCCGTCTTGAAGCGCGCCGTTCGCACCCTCTGGATCGTCCAGGAGGAGATGGATCTGATGTGGGTACCCGTCATTCCCAGCTGGCGGCTCAACGAGCGCTTTTACGGGGACTTACAAGGCAAAAGCAAGAAGGAGACGGAAGAGATGTTCGGGGCGGAGCAGGTGCACCGCTGGCGGCGCGGCTTTCGGGATATGCCACCGGCTTTGAAGAGGGACGACTGCCGTCATCCCGGGCTCGATCCTCGCTACAGGGATCTGGCCGATGATCAGATTCCGGTCGCCGAGTCGCTGGAGGATACTTTGAACCGAATGCTTCCTTTCTGGCAGAGCAACATTCTGCCGGAGTTGGTGCGGGGCAAGGATGTCTTTGTGGCAGCGCACGGCAACACTCTGCGCGCCCTGGTCAAGCATCTGGAAAGCATCTCGGACGAGGAGATAGAGAAATTGGAGATACCAACTGGCGTTCCGCTCGTTTATGATCTTGATGGCAATCTTCGTCCGAAGAGTCATTTCTATCTATGATGCATTAGATTGTTGAACTTTTTCAATTCATTGGGTATTGAAGAATTCGGACCAATCAAATGGGCACCTTACGCACTCATGGTCAGCTCTACTTGTCCTGCTGCAATAGGCTTGGAAAGAAGTCGACCTGCTCGAAATGCTGCTATGATTTCATCGATTTTCTCAGAAACAGCTGGGGAAATATATGACTCATCGCAGAGATCGCATATCCATGCAGGAACATTCCTGATAACGATTACTTCATTGCCGATCTCCACAATGTGCTTTGTGAAGCCTTTATGCAATTTCCCACGCCCACATGAGCAGATATCTGGGATCAGTTCTATTTCCTCGTCTTGCACTCTATCCATTTTTCCTCATCCGGCCAATACACAGTAATTATTCTCACGTGATTCTTGCACAGAGCGACTACGGCGTGACAGTGACAGCCAGCAACGGTGCCCAAAATCAAAGCCGATGGACACGGCTCGCTATCCGAGTATTCTTCTATTATATCGCCATTCATTATAAATGTTGTCAGGTCTGTGGATGAGAAGCCTCGTTCGTCCATTCGCTTTTTGGCGTGCAGAGTGATGATATATTTGCGCTCTTTCATCAGTGCTTTTATGTCATCGATCATTTTTCATCCATCA
This sequence comes from Methanothrix sp., assembly GCA_003857025.1. GTDB lineage: Archaea > Halobacteriota > Methanosarcinia > Methanotrichales > Methanotrichaceae > Methanothrix. The sequence goes on along the minus strand of RPOO01000028.1, from coordinate 14,450 downwards.
GCCTTTAGATTGCTATCTATGGAACTCGATCGTATATGCCTCTTGCTTGCGTCTGGATGCTTTTAGACGTTTTGGGTATATTCTTTTCTATCAAGTATCACAATAAGTTGGCTGTATCCGGAACTGAAAAACACGATTCAAACTCGATTTTGCTGGAAAAGTCAAATGGCAAATTGTATAGGGCAGTCTTTGGGCGTGAATGGCGTGAATTCATACGCGAATATGACAGCAGTCGCAAAAATGTAGCAACTATAAATCTCATTAGGTAATGCAATCATATTACGTTAAAAATTGCAGTTCTCAAATTTAGTGGGGGAAAATAGCAGATGACTTACTCAGTTGAACTCATATCTATGGAGCAAAAAGAGGAGCTTGCAGAGCGCTACGGCGGCCAGGTGCTTTACGAGATCAAGGCGGAGATCTACGGATGCTGCATAAAGCTATTGACCGGACGGTCCGCGGTCAAAGATGCCTGGGAAGAGAGCTTCTATTTTGCCTCGCAGAACATTCGCTCGCACGGGCGGCTTTACGTGCTGGAGGAGCCTGCCAGGAAGGCGAACGAGGTCTGCTACGATCCGCATTCCAAGACGGCATTCCTGTTCAATATGGATTACTACGGCTGGATCAAATCCCTGGCACTGAGCGTGGCGGGCGACATTCTGGAGGACAATCACGGCATCTACTCCGTGCACGGGGCGTGCCTGGACGCGGGCGGACGCGGCCTCTGCCTGCTGGGCGGCTCGGGCGCGGGCAAGACCACGCACACCTACGGGCTGCTGCGCGCGCCCAGCGTCCGCGTGGTCTCTGACGACTGGTTCTTCGGGCGCATCTTCGGGGACGACATCCTGGCGTACGGCTCTGAGAAGAACTTCTACATCCGCGCCGATCTGGCCGACATCTGGACGGAGTTCGCAGGCCTGGTGAATAAGGCGGTCATGGACGAAAAAGGCCGTGCTGTGGTGGACCTGCGCTGGGTGATCGGCAAGGGGCGCATCCTGCCGTTGACGACCATGAAGAACGTGATCCTGCTCAAGCGCGATGCGAACCAAAAGGAGACGGTGCGGGAGCTGGATGGTGCGGAGGCGCTTCGCATTTTAGAAGAAAATGGATACTACAATCCGCATCTTCTGGTGCACAGCGACTTCAAGCGCCACATTCGCAGCCGCTTCTTCGGAAAGCTGCTGGACAGCGCCGCGGTGTACGAGGTCAATACCATTGGAACGCCGGAGGAGAGCCAGAGGGAGATTAGACGGATTGTGAGGATCGAATAAAAATATTTGATTATCCTTCTAATTCGCCCTTTTCCAGCATATTTTTGATCTGGTATTTTGTAGATGAAGCCGGATAATTGATGATCTTGGCAATCTCTCGCTGAGAGGGCCTGGGCTTTTGGGACCAGAGCACCTTGATATGCTCAATGACCTCGATATTATCCGATATCCTGCGCCGCCGAATCCGCAATCCCGGCCCGCTCGCGGCAGCCGCGGCATCCTCCGCCTCTTCTTCCATCAAGAAGGATGTATCGCCTGCATCGGCATTGCTGGTATGGATGAACTGCAGAGCCTTTTGGGATATATTCCTGAGTATCAGGTCGGAGGCCAGCTTCTTGAGCGTCTTGCCCTGCAAAACCGCTTCTGCCTCCAGGCCCATGTAAGCTTCCTGGGTTATCTCAATTCGCGTGTATCTGCCGCTCGGCATGGAAATCTGACCCTCGCTTTTTCATTTCCGGCTAAAACACTTGCATACCAATTTAATTTCCGCCTTATTTAAATGATGCTATCGATCCGGCAGTTTCAGTCCCAGGTCAGCCTCGGCTGAGGGTTCATAAAATCATCGATATCTCTTACCTCGAAGAACTCGCGTCTCCTATCCCAGACCCGCTCGGCAGCCTTCTTGCGCATCTCAGCCACATCTCCCTCGGTGAGGTACTTTCTCGTGACCATCGTCTCCAGCATCGCCTCCACCATCTCCGCCTGCGCAGCGACGGCCGACTGCATTCGAGACATCTGGGGCTGGAAGAGCCTGGCCAGCGGGCGGTCTCGCTCATCGTAACTCCGGTCCACCAGGATCAGCTCATACTTGAACTTGTTACCGTGCCGGGACCATAGGATGGTGTTGCTGAATCTCATCTCTCGCGGGTCCTCGTTGATGCCGCGCCGCACTACCGAAAAGTAGCCGTCGTCCTTCATCATCATGCGAAGGCGGGCGTCCTGATCTGGGGTGACCATGATCCGTGACTTGACGGACAGATCGTCGCAGTCGAACTCTTCCTCATAAAAGTATGGGCGAAGGATCAGATCATCGATCAAAAGGCAGTCAATCTGCAGTTCTTCCTGCTCTTCCATCAGGATCTCGTGGTAGTATTCGGGACTATGTTCTTCGCCCTGGCAGCAGAAGCTGCTATTGATGATCTTCCACATTCCGGTGACATTGCCCTTATCGTCGGCGGAGCTGATGCCGTCATGCTCGGCTCTTCTCATCTTTAGAAGCAGCGACCTGTGGGCCTGAAGAGTCTGGGCAATGAGGCCTATCTTGATTCGCCGCAGAGGCCTCCCGGTGTGCTTGGAGCAGAACGTGGACTCCTCTTCACCGTCAACAACCAGCTCATCCCCCGAAAAATCAACGCTCATTTTCGCCCCACTCATTTTCTAATTCGAACGATCCATTTCTGATTCAATCGATCTTTAGGAGAGTATTTATCGCGCCATAATTTATTAAGCTTCGCATTGCGTTTCTGGCCAAAAAAGGGAGCAATTGGCCTGGCCAATTGCCCTAGAAGTTAAACTCGATGTGGAACGGAATATAGAAGATCCACACAAAGTAAAGGCCCATGAGAACGAGGCCCAGCGGCACGCCCAGGCGAGCCCATTCCTTGCTGGTGATGCCCAGTTTGTTGGCCGAGATGATGTTCGGGATGTTGCCGGGAATGAGCATTCCGCCGGAGATGAGCAGGCCCATGAGGACCGCCTGAATCTGGGTGATCTCCATAGCTGGGCTCAGCTCGGCAGCGGTAAGTGTGGCATTGTCCAGGATGGCCGAGATCATGTTCACCCAGTAGAGGATCTGAGACGGAACCGTCAGCAGGTACTTGTCGATGACGATCTTCATTCCGCCGCCTAAGAGCAGCAGCGCCATGACGAAGATGTAAACCTTGACGGCTCTCATGACCACGTCCATGAGCGTCTCGGCTACTTCCTCAACCTTTTCGCATGTCTCCGAACCCTTCTTGCCTACGAAGAATATGCTCAACAATCCCATTGCAATAATGCCCGGTATGATGTAAATGGCCAGGCGATTGAACAGGAAGAAGAATCCTGCGTAGTAGGGTGCTCCCTGCAGCTTGGTGATGGCAATGGTAGACAGCGGCTCGCCAAGAGGCGTCAGCACTGCACCAAGGCCGATGGAGAAGCAGGCGATTATTACCACATTTATTTTAGTGTTTCTGTCCAGAGGCATGCAATTAAGAAGCTCCACCAGTAGCAGTGCCGCAATGATGGCGGTGATGATGCTAGAGGCAAGGCCCAGTAAGACAACGATCAAGAAGATGATCAATTTAAGAGATACTTTTTTTAGAATAGAGGCCATGATGCTCTGGGCCTTGTCCCTGCCGTAGTGAAAGATCAGACCCGCGATCAGCACGGCGGGAACTATTCCCTTTACGACCGGCTCCATGATGGCTTCCATGATCAGCTTCATGTTCCAGCCGACTTCAGCGATCTGCTCGTGGCTATAGCCGATGCTGGCTAGCACGTCTTTATTCTCAAAACCGGCAATTGTAACTGCCAGAACGCCCATTACAAATAGAAATGCTTCCAGGTTGTGCTCGATCTTCTTGACCAGGAATGGCCCCAAGAGCACTACCAGCACGATTGCGAATAAACCAATATCAATAGCTGTTACCTGCATAATCGATACCCCTTATCTTGTTTTTCAAGCAATGCATGGGATCTCATCCTTCGGACCCCAACGAATGATTACAAAGTCGGATCTCTCCGGCCATCCTTGCTGCGATGAATAGCATTTTCAAATCACAGAGCCCGAGCGAATCGGACAACCGTCCATAGCCTCCGCTCAAAGCAAAGCGATATTTTCTCCTCCTTCGTCCTCCTACTTTTTTTATAATGTGCAATTAATAATCAATTTGCAGATACATGCATTATCGGTAAGGTGGTCAGGTAGACCAACAGTCGTCGGACAGTTACGGCACTGGTACGACGCGACCTTTGAATGGAGGTGAGCTAAACCCCTGGAAAGGGTGCGCCGATACCGATCGTATATCCACGAGGCGGTCTACCTAAGAATCCATACGTGAAAAGGTTTTTAACTCTTTTGGTATAAAGGTAAAAATAACATATTGGCCAAAAGTAAACATGATCTACAGATGGTGATTGATTGGATATAGTTGTCTACATTTGGGCCAGAGCCATTCGGCGATCCGCCGGTTATTGCGCGAAATTCATGATGGCATCATATGGGGCAATAATCAACTTTAATAAACGCTTTATCTTAATAACAATTTTTATTTTAATTAAAACTATTCTAATCTCTGGCCAATTAGACAAAAAGCTAAAATAGGTAAATTAGGTAATTGGCTAAAAGTACAAAAATGGCACTATCGATGTTGAGTTAAGTGCAGTCATGCGGCTAATGATACCTAATACCCGCATTTCGAATATGGATCCGCTTATTCGAACATGGGTCCGATGAATCAAATTGGCCAGAGACGAGTCAGCAGTTCATGCTGCTTTGCCATTTTGCCCCGTCTCGATGAATCCGAGAGCTTCGAAGAACCCTGAAAAAACCGCAACAGGAATCAAATAACGATCAAACAATAATCAAGGAAGTGAAATGGAAATGGAAGGAATCACTGACGCTATGAAGCAGTATGAGCGGGCCACGGATGAGATAGTCAAGCGCAAGCCAAAACGCGGAAAGGCCTATGGAATCAAAGTCCCCGACAGCATGAATATCGTGGCAGGCCTCACAGGGCTGTTCGTATTATTCGTGTTGATCGCCGAACTCATGTGAAGTTTCGCTCAAAAATAGTCCGGCAAAATTTTTCGTGCAAAAGAGTTGTGTCGAGAGGTCAGATGGCAGATCTCTCGGCAAAATACTTTTTTAAAAAATAGTTTTTTTAGTTCCATTGTGGTTCCATTATTCAGGGCAGATCAATAGTGCCGACCACCCTCAGCTTTCCGCCCTCCGGGTATGTCAAAACCGCCCTGGCTCCGGGCCGGTAGACCAGCTTCTTGTCGAGCTTCAGTGTCAGCTCCACCTGGTGCCAGTCGCCCTCTGCCAACACAGCCTCGATTCTGGCCGGAACATACTGCATCCAGTGGCCAATGTGAAGCACCATCCCCTCCTTCAGCGGCGACGGCCAATATTTGACCACCTTTGCTTTGCCGGTTATGGCCGAGACCTGCTTGATGGATTTGTCGTTGGTGAGGATGGTTCCCCGGTCCAGATCGTCCACCTCGACGCCCTTGAGAGCGATGCCCGTCCTCTCGCCGACGCCTGCCGAGTCGAAGTCCTCGTCATGCTTCTGAATGGATCTGACCTGTGCCGTCTTTTCTCCGGGCAGGACCATCAGATCGTCGTGCTTCTTTATGCTTCCCTCAGCCACGGAACCCAGGACTACGGTTCCGATGCCGCGCACGTTGAAGAAATGATCTATCGGCATGGTTCCCGTCGGGCAATCCTGCTTGGTCTCTATCTTGGCCACATCTGCCAGGAACCGTTCGCGAAGGACGTTCTTGTCATCCTCCAGGAAATCGTAACCGTCAACTACAGTGCCCTTGATTAGAGGCGCGATCTGCTCGCGAGAGAGATAGTTTCTCATGACCACAATCCCGTCTTTCACGCCGGCTGAGTCCAGCATGATCACCGATTCGCCGAAAGCCGGATTTATCTGGTCCACGATGAGCAGGGCCTTCTTGGCAATGGAGACCGCATGGTAGAGGGGCGCGAGCCGTTCTGGATACCTGGTCGGCTCGATAAATGTGACTGTGTTTTGCCCTTTCTTCAGGTTATAAAAAGTAAGATCGCTGGCAGTGCCCTTCTTTCCCAGATCTTTGCCGTAGTCGAGAGCACCCAGGATCGCAACATTGAGATTCGCCATGTGTGACTAAAATATCCCTGAATAATTCAGGTTTGCGGTGATCCGTTGTGCTGTGATCCGCTATATTGCGATATGCTATATCGTGTTGATCCGGATAAGCTCAATCGGCATTATCTTGTGAAAATTGTGCTCAGCCGGGTTTTCTTGGCCATGGCGGGCTCGGCTATTTATAGAAAGCAGCCGGATACGACAGGCGATGTGCGGCGCTGATTTATCTGATCTCGAAGATACCGAACAAGAAAAGCAAAAAAAGCAAACGACGGAATCCAAACAGACAAAATCCCGAGAAAATGGTAAAGATCTGCCCGCTCTCAGTCGCTGAACAATCAAGAAACCAACGTAAGCGTATTGCCTTTTCTGACCATTCTTTCGATCAACAATTGGCTCTTGCCTTCCAAAGATATTTATTCCATCCGATCCTAATTGAATAACGTTTTTCATCATCACGGGGTTGGTAAATTGCTAAACTCAAAAGAACTGGAAAATATGGGAAAGGCTATCGATGAGATCGGTGCTGCCAAGACCTGCATCACAAGTCAAGTCATGAAAGAAGTCAAAAAAATCATCCTGGAGAAAGGCCTGGACGCTGCAGAGCTTTATGCTGCACAGCTCACGGGAACCGATCAGAACACTGAGCTGTCTCGCGTGCTGACGATCTGCCGCAAGAACAATCTCAGTCCTGAAGCCATCGCCCAGGTAATCGATAAGCTCGGCGTCATTGAATCTGGAAAGTGGTAATCTTTAAACCAAAATAATCCATTCTACTCTTTTTTCGGCAAGCCGTTTCCAGAACAAAGAAGCCTTTCAAGGTCCGTGTCGTCGCTGCTTGAATTGCTCTTTGCTTAAATTGGTCTTCTTGAATTGCGATTTCCTGAATTGATCTTTCTTGAATTGCGTTTATTGGAATTGCTCTTTGACCTTAATCCCGTACTTCCAGTTTTCCCATGGGAAACTGAATTTTAATGTCGATAGATCATGTTTCCCATCCGTCACGTGCGAGCCTCTGCCTGGGCTCATGGGCGTTTCAATGATAATTCATGGTCTGCATTGCATAATCTTTAAATACATTGTATCTTTTAACTCATTGTAGTACAAGATTATACATTGATCTGGTGGTTCCTTTGAGTTATCTTCAAAATATTGTGGACGGGCGGGACCTGAGCCTGGAAGAGGCCGAGGCGCTCTTGGGCGAGGTGTTCAATGGATCGACGGATGCGCAGATCGGCGCTCTCCTCATTGCCCTGCGCATGAAGGGTGAATCGATCTCAGAGATCGCAGGCTTTGCCAGGAAGATGAGAGCCTCTGCCGTCCGCATCTCGCCAAAGGTGAAGGGCACGCTGGTGGATACCTGCGGCACGGGCGGCGACGCCACCAATACTATAAATGTGAGCACGGCTGCGGCCATCGTCTCAGCCTCATGCGGGATTCCTGTGGCCAAGCACGGCAACTATGCAGTCAGCTCAAAATGCGGCAGCGCCAACGTCCTGGCGGAGCTGGGCGTGAACATCTTGCCCCAGCCAGGAGAAGTCCAAAATATGATCGAGACCGTGGGCATCGGATTCATGCTGGCACCGCTCTTCCATCCGGCCATGAAGCGCGTCGGACCGCTGCGAAAAGAGCTTGGCATGCGTACCATCTTCAATATTCTCGGACCATTGACCAATCCCGCAGGAGCAAAGGCGCAGGTGATGGGTGTCTACGATCCGGCGCTCTGCGAGAAGCTGGCCCATGTGCTTAAAATCCTGGGAACAGATCGAGCCATGATCGTGCACGGCAGCGGCATGGACGAGATCACAAATACCGGCAAGACGCAAGTCTCCGAATTATTGGATGGGCAAGTGCGAAACTACTCCATTCAGCCTTAGGATTTCGGCTATCCGGCAGCAAAGCCGGAGGAGATCGCAGGCGGAGCGCCGGAAGAGAACGCCCGCAAGCTGGTGAGGGTCATGCAGGGCGAGCGGTCGCGAGGGCGCGACATCATCGCCATGAATTCCGGCGCGGCGGTTTATGTCTCAGGCCAGGCTCGAACCCTGGCCGAGGGCATGATGATGGCTGAAGAGGCTCTTGATTCCGGAAAAGCCATGCAGACCCTGAAGCGAATGGTGGACATGAACGGCGATCCTGCCAAGCTGGAGCGGTTCCTGTGACAAGGATAACTGCGACAAGGATAAAGGTCTGCGGAATCATGAATCAAACTGAGCTTTCACAGGCAATCTCCGCCGGTGTTGATGCGGTCGGATTCGTTGTGGAGATCGATGACTCCAGGCACCGACTCTCTGCCGATGAAGCCGCCTTTCTGATTAAAAATGTGCCGATATTCACCAAGAGCGTGGCTGTGATTGCGCCCAGGGACGTAAACGAGGCCGTCAAGCTGGCCAGGCGAACCGGGGCGGACATCCTGCAAATTCACGGCTCCCTGAACGCCGTGGATATGGCGGAGCTGAAAGGCCGGGTCCATCAAAAGCTCGTCGCAGCAGTGGCCGCTGGAACCGAATCAAAGGCCGTCCAGAGCTTTGCCGGGAGCGCAGATGCAATTTTGCTGGACACACTGGCAGGCGGCAAGCTGGGCGGAACCGGAGCCGTTCACGATTGGAATCACAGCGCTGAGATTACCAGGTATCTTCAGGCCGCCAACATTCCTGTGATCCTGGCAGGCGGCCTCAGGCCCGAAAATGTCGCCGAGGCCATACGAACCGTCAAACCCTACGCTGTGGACGTTTCCAGCGGCACGGAGACCGCGGGCAAGAAGGACCCGGAAAAGATTCTCTCTTTCGTGCGGGAGGTGCGCCAATGTCCTCAGTAGAGCCCACAGTAGAGCCTATATTCGTGGATGTAACCAACAAGGTGAGCGTCGACGCTCCTCTGTCCTTGTATCTCGCGCTGCGGGGCCGCAGATATCCCTATTTGCTGGAGTCGGTGGAGAAGTCGGGCCAAAAGGCCAGGTTCTCTTTCGTGGGAGCCGACCCGTCCGCAATGGTCACTGTGAAGAACCGGCATTTGACCGTGGAGTTCTTCAACGGAGGCATGGGGCCTCTCGAAGAGCGGATCAAAGGGTGCGTTGACGTGAAGAAGAACGGCACCAAGCTGGAAGGCCGAATTATGGAGGGCTACGATCTCTTCGATGCCCTGCGCGCGGCCATTCCCTGCAGCCGTGGTATGCCTAACAGCTTCGCCCGGCAAGTTTTTACAGGCGGAGGAATCGGCTATCTGGCCTACGACCTGGTCAAGGAGCGCCTGGGCAGAAGTTCGACATCCGAGACGCCCGATGCCCAGTTCAGCCTGGCCGAGAGCACATTCATCTTCGACCACTTGACAAGGAAGGTTTACTTCACCATTGCCCCCATCCTTCCCGGCCCCAAAGTAAATCTGATCGAGACCATTGGCGGAATCGATCCCGATTACGACCAGGCCGAGGACCTGGATGTATCTGGCAAGGTCCTCTCGGCGGGCGAGCAGCGGCAGTATGAGGATGCCGTTCTGAAGGCCAAGGAACACATTAAGGACGGCGACATTTTCCAGATCGTCCTGGCCCGATCCACCAGGATTGAATGCCCGGACCCGGTCAAACTCTACCGCAAGCTGCGCAGCATCAATCCCAGCCCCTACACTTACCTCTTTGAGTTCGGCGACCTGGCCATTGTCGGAGCATCGCCGGAGACTCTGTTCAACACCTACGACCGCAAGCTCAAGGTGAATCCCATTGCCGGAACCTGTCCCAGAGGCAGAACCAAGGTGGAGGACGACAGATACGCCAAGATCATGCTCGGCGACGAGAAGGAGCGGGCGGAGCATGTCATGCTGGTCGATCTGGGGCGAAACGATGTTCGGTCCGTATGCAGATCGGGCACGGTGCAGGTGGAGGATTTTATGTCTGTCCTGAAGTACTCTCATGTGCAGCACATAGAGACCACCGTCTCCGGAGCCCTGCGGGAGGAGTGCGACCAGTTCGACGCTGCCAGGTCTGTCTTCCCGGCGGGAACGCTCTCCGGAGCGCCCAAGCTGCGGGCTATGGAGATTATCGACGACCTGGAAGAATTGCCCCGCGGCATTTACGGCGGCGGCATCGGCTACTTCTCCATCGACGGCAGCACCGACTTTGCCATAGCCATTAGAAGCGTTCTGGTCAAGGATGGAGTGGCTACCGTCCAGGCAGGAGCGGGAATCGTGGCCGATTCCGATCCGGCTAAAGAGTACCAGGAGACGGAACGCAAGATGGCTGCCATGAAGCGGGCGCTGGGGGTGGCGGTATGACCGAAATGAACGGGCAGAGCAGACAGAATGAGCATGACAGACAGAATCGGCCCATTCTCTTCGTGGACAACCAGGACTCGTTCGTCTGGAATCTGGTGGACTACGTCTCAGTTTTCTACGAGAACACCATCGTCCGCTCCAACCGGATCACTCCGGCAGAGGTCAAAGCCTTGCAGCCGCAGGGAATCGTCATCTCTCCCGGCCCCGGCCATCCGGCCAGTCCGCGAGACATCGGCTCATGCCTGGAGATCATCCGGCAATTCGATCGCACGCCTATCCTGGGAGTCTGCCTGGGCCACCAGGCCATGAACCTGGTTTACGGAGGCACTATTTCGCACACGAAACCGCTGCACGGCAAGACCTCCGAGATCCGGCATGACGGCCTCGGCATCTTCCGGGGTGTGGATAACCCGCTGCAGGGCGGGCGGTATCATTCCCTGGCCGTGGAGACTCTGGCACCGGATCTGGTGGTCTCCGCCTCGACCGCAGACGGTGTGGTGATGGGCATCCGGCATAGGACCCGTCCGCATTGCGGCGTCCAATTCCATCCCGAGTCGGTGCTCACGCCATCGGGAAAGAAGATCATCTCCAACTGGGTGGAGGACGTGATGGGATGCACTCCTTAGTCGAGAACATCCTGGCGGCCTCAAGAGCGAGAGGCTTCAAGCCCGCCGCTGCCTGGCCCAAGGTTGAGGGACGGGACCTGATCGGCTCTGCCCGCAGCCTGAATGGTAGGGGCCTTATTCCCATTATTGCAGAGATCAAGCCGAAGGCTTTGGGGAGATCTCTTGCTCTGGAAGAAGTGGCAGCTTACGCCAAAGCCTACGCGGACAACAACGCCTGCGCCATCTCGGTTTTAACCGAGCCCACCAACTTCAAGGGCGCTCTGGAAAATGCTCTGATCGCCCGCCAAGCGGGTTTGCCGGTCTTGAGAAAGGACTTCATCTTCAACGAGAGGCAGCTGGCAGAGGTGCAGGCCGATTTAGTGTTGCTGATCGCCTCGCTTGGCATCGACCTGCAGAGCTTTGCGGACAAGGCCAGATCATTGGGAATGGAGCCGCTGGTGGAGGTTCACACCGCTGAGGAATTGGAGGCGGCGCTGAAGACGGATGCCCGGATTATCGGGGTCAACAACCGCAACCTCAATACGCTGGAGGTCGACCTGGGGACCTTCGAGCGGCTTGCGCCACGAGCAAAGGACGCAGGTGTGTTTCTGGTGGCGGAGAGCGGGGTGCACAGTAGAGAGGACGCCGCAAGGATGATGGCGGCGGGGGCGGATGCGCTGCTGGTGGGAACGGAGCTGATGGCAAGGCCAGGGAGGCTGGGGGAGATAAACTGTTATTAAAGGATTATTAAAGGATTAAAGGCGCGTTTGACGGATTCTGGTTTTTGTGACAACGGTAAAATATCCTGAAAAAATCATTTTTGAATTAAGTGTCTCAATTACAGCTTCTGCCATCATTGAAGGAGATAAACCATTTAGTCGAAAATATATTATCCCTTGTTTTGTCAGGAGCTTTTTTTCGTAGACAAGTTGGCCGAAATGCATATCGAAAGTCAAGATGATGCGCTCATCGGCTTCTGCTAATGATAATATCCGGTCGTCGCTGCTCTTGGGGGAAATAGCTTTGATCCATTGGATGTCGTATCCATGCTCAGAAATCAGATCGACTACTTTGCGCGGGATATTCTCATCCGCCAAGAATTTCATGTGAACCTTCTGCTCTTGAGAATCATTGAATTAGAATTTATTGAATCGGCTCTACGCTCAAAGAACAGCAGCGGCGCAATGCGGCACCCGCATAGCTCAGGCACGCCTTGATATCTTCACGGGTTAAGCCTGGGTAATTTTCCAGGATATCCGATTCGGACCATCCCCATGACAGCAGATCAATAATGAGATCCACCGCCAAACGGGTTCCTTTGATCACGGGCTTTCCGAATAGAATATCTGGATTCCTCTCAATGCGTTCCTTCCAGGTTGCATTGCAATTTTCGTCAACTTCATCAGGCATAATTGTATTGACTTTTGTCTCTCGGAGGCTGTCATGAAATGCAGTGCTCTTTTGGATCGGCTCACACATCACTCTTTATTATGTAAGGATTAGCTAATTAGCTTTTCCTTCGGCCAAAATTGGAGAACTTATGCATCTGACTGACTGAGAAAGATAACGACGGAGTTCTGGCGCATGAGGACTGAGAGTGAATTGCCAGCAATCGCGCATATTTCGGGCAAAAGATGGTCGAGGTGTTCCGGTGTGCTGAGCGGGGTGCACAGCAGGAAGGACGCCGCAAGGATGATGGCGGCGGGGGCGGATGCGCTGCTGGTGGGGACGGAACTGATAGCAAGGCCGGGGAGGCTGGGGGAGATTAACCGTTTTTGATATTCAGGATTCAAATTCTGGATTCAAATGCAGAGCCTCGCAGATTGAAGGCTAAGCATCCCGCAAAGTCAATTCAGTCTGCGACTTCTACCCGGACCCTGCCAATGAAAAGGCTCTCTTCGATCGGTGCCTTGACCTGATCTTCTTTCAAGGCAAGCAGATGGGCCTCGATTGCCTATTTGGTATTCTCCAAGGTCTCATCGATGGTCTCACCTTGAGAGTAACAACCCGGCAGAGCTGGAACCTCAGACCAGAAACCGCCTTCCTCTGCTTTGTGTATCAGGATAGTATAATCCATACTTAATCACCTTTTAAGAACTTGATGCACAAATCCGTAGACCGACTTGCTCCAAGATCTCCTAAATCATCATTGCTCGATCTTGAACAAGCCCTTCTCTTCTTTGATCTCGATTTTTGCATCGAGGAATCTTGCCGCTGTCCAGATGTTTGTCCTGGCATGAAGCGAGACCTCCCGCACGGTGTAGCTCCCGCCCGCCATCGCCAGATAGGGGATGAGCTGATCGGCCAGATGAACGTCGACTACTGAGTCGGATTTAAGCTCCGCTATCATCTCCTGCGCCGCCTTGCTCCCTACCTTTTCAGCCGGAAGGCCCCGCTCGCCGAGGCTGCTTGCACCCTTGCCGCTGGACCAGAGGGTTATCCCGCTTCCCATGGACGGCAGGCGAAGGTTTTCCGTCTTCAGTTCCGCATCGAATCCGGCTTGTTTCAGCTCCGCTGCGGCAGCTTCGGCCTGCCGCCTGGCCACATGCTCCGGCAGATTGCCGCAGTGAGAGATGCCCCGAATCGGAGGTTGCACCGCTACTTCGTGCAGCAGATGAGCGGCTTGGAGTGGCCCAGGTTCCACAGACATAGAAATTGTTCCCTGGCCTTTGGGATAGTAGCCTCGCTGCAAGAGCTCAAACTCGACCTTGGCACCAAAGAGCCTCAGTGCGGGCAGGAAAACAAATCTGAAGTAGTCAACCGTAGGAGACCACTGCACATCCGTGCCTCCCCGGACCTGCAGCGAGATGGGGCCGTCCGCCCTGAGCATGGCCGGAAGGAGACACTGCAAGAGAAGTGTGATGCTGCCTGCGGTCCCAATGTCAACGCTGTAGCTGCCTGCGCAAATCTTGCCGGGCTGGAAGGCAAGCTCCCCGGAGCCGGGCTGAACGCCTGATGTCTTTGCATTGCATAGCTTTGCCAGAGCCAAAATAGCCCCGGCATGTTGAGCCGCCAGGCCCGGCTTGGGGCGACCTTGGCGGATCCTGGCTATGTGAACGGGCTTTCCAGTGACTGCGGATAGTGCCGCTGCCGTCCGGACGATCTGCCCGCCGCCTTCTCCAAATGAGCCGTCAATCTCTATTATAGACATGGGGATCAGGTGTCCTGCAATTTGGCGGCAAATGCTGCGTTTTCATCTTGAGATTGCCGAGAGTAAATATCCCTCAGATTATCGTTGCATATCGATTTGTTTGACTTGACTTGATTCTTTGCTGTCATATCTGAAGTGAAAATGGAAATCATACTACTTCATCATTGCTCATTCTCATCGCAATCCATCCTCGTCACATCTCATATATCCATCCGTTCGCTTCATGCATGTCTTCTCCTGCACCTTGGCAAACCTTTATCTCCTAGAAGCAGGATTCCTCCTCTAGTTCCGGAATGTGACCAATGGTGGTCGAACCGGTAAGGGT
>RPOO01000027.1 GCA_003857025.1 Methanothrix sp. | reverse complement strand
TGTCAGACAACTGGTCCTAACTCATATCAGTTCCCGCTACTCGGAGGACACATCCCCACTCCTGCAAAATGCGAGAACAATCTTCGAGAAGTCCGTCGTCGCAGAAGATCTTATGCATTTGGAGATTCGGCTGAGGGACGAATAAATTTTTGCATCTCAATCATGCGATTTTAAGCTATTTTTTTAATTGAATTCATTTTCGGGAATTCATATCGAGATCAATTATTCGCGTTTTTCTGCTCTTCTGCCAGATCTTTTTGCATTCGGTCCTTCTCTGCCATTTTGCTGCGCTCTTCATTTACGGCTAACATGACCTCTTTGGACAATTCATCATCTCTGCCCAGAATTGAAATCTCAAGAGACTCCATAGCGCAGTCGATCATAGCCCGAGAACGGGAGAGGTCCATGCCTTTGCACTCCGACTCAATGCCTCTGCGAAATAGCTCATCGACTTCTTCCCCTCGCATTCCAAGAGCTTCAGCTGCCGACAATGCCCGCCCGAACATCTCCATGTCGGTGTAGTACTGCAGACCGTCTTTGTAGAGCTTCTCAGACTCGTCCGGCCTGCCGGCGTTCTTGGCGATGAGCGCCGCCCAGAGGTAGTCTCCGGCGTTGACCAGGATACCAATGGCCTCGTCTATCATTCCCTTATCCCTGGCCAGGACGGCGGCATACTCTATCTCGCCTGCCTCGGCCAGCACCTCCGCACCCTCCTCTGCCAGCTCATCAGGCAGGTTTTTCAGATTCTCTATCAGGTAGGAGACCTTCTGCTCGAAGGGCAAACTATGAAATTCTTCGCTCAAGCTTGAATTCACCTGAATTTACCATAGAATTACCTAATCCAGATATAGATTTTGGGGGGGGTCCCCAGCCGCATTGCAGGTAACGTGCTCAAGTTCAGCTCGGCAAGTCTCTTGCCCAAGGAAGGATGGCAAGCCGCCAGATCTTCTATTCACATTTTTCGCTCAAGCACAAATTGGAAAGACTCTTGCCCGAGAAGAGCATAAAAATCATTACAGAAACAATATTATTTTTCGCAGATCTGTTTCAGAACATATTGAAATGATAACAGGCAATTACATAAATGCGAATCGCTTGATATGGAAAAAGATATATTGATATAGTTGAAATAGCCAGTATCACTGCGGCTCTATCGCAAAGAGGTAAACAAACATGAAAATGCTCATCTGCATGAATAATGACCTATCAAAATATTTACGTAGTGCATTCCATTAGCTGATCTCGGATTCGGGCAGATTTCGCAGTGACATTTGCTCTTTATTTCATTATCACGAATATTAGAAAACCGGATTTCTTGAGATGGCAGCGATGTCGGAGTCGGCACCAAGAGATAAGAGCTTGCAGGCATCCAAGAGCCAAAATATGCCCTCGGATCAGTGCGAGCTTAAGCACTCCGACCAATCTGGCAATATATTTAGAAATATTTTTGGCCATATATTCAACTACGAAATAGGCGAAAGCCCCCGTCTCGTTTACAGGGCCACATTCGCAGCAATCTTGATCTTTCTTGTTTATGTGATTCTCTTATACCACCTGAGAAATGATGATTGGAATGCTACCCTTTTCACGGACTGGGTTGGCGTCCTTTTCAATCTCATGACTGCCGTCTGCCTTTTTTGTGCAGCTCGCGCCTCTTACAGACTGGATAGAAGGATCTTTCTGGGATGGTTGATGATTGCCTTCGGGCAGGTTTTGTATGTTTTAGGAGATGCGATATGGGCATACACGGAGACGGTTCTCTTGGAGGCCCCATTTCCGTCGATGGCTGATGTGCCGAGCCTTCTGACCTATCCGTTTTTTATGATAGGTATTTTGATGTTTCCTTCCGCCATTCTTTCCCCAAGAGATAGAATGAAGATGATGCTTGATACGAGCATTGTGGTCATAACTTCTGTTCTTATATTCTGGGTATCGTTGATTGGGCCAACCATCGCGCAAAACATGGAGGCGGATGCTTTGACCATGATCCTCTCCGTGGCCTATCCCGTATTGGATCTGATATTGCTGTTCTTCGTAGTTCAGCTCCTCTTCCGAAAGCTGGAAATTCCCGGAAGACAAGCCTTGACGGCCCTTGCCCTAGGCGCAGCAATCTGGATCGCAACAGACGTCGCTTTTATGTATGCTTCCCTAAGCGGAACCTACCAACCCGGGGTGGCAATTGACAGCGGCTGGATTGCATCCTTTCTGGTTATTAGCCTGGCGGGAATATCCCAGATTGAGTCGGCATTGAAAAAACAAGCATGCAAGAAGCTGAATAATGATGTCAGCTATTTGAGAAATACCTGGCCGCTCTATCTGCCGTATCTTTGTGCAGCTGCGGCTTTTGCTTTGTTGATTTGGAGCCGAGATCATGAGCTTGCTCTCTCTTTCGGATCTCTTTCGATTTTTGTCGGCATAATTATCGGCCTTGTCATCATCCGTCAGGTTCTGGCCTTAAATGAGAACATGCAGCTTTACAGGAATGCACAGGAAGAGATAAAAGAGCGCAAAAACGCCGAGCTTGAGATCGTTCGGCTCAATGAGGAGCTGGAAAGGCGCGTCAAGGATCGCACCTATCAGCTTGAAGCCGCAAACAAAGATCTTCAAAAGGCCATCGATAAGGCGGAATCGGCCACCCGGGCCAAATCCGAATTCCTGGCCAATATGAGCCATGAGATCAGGACGCCCATGAATGCGGTCATCGGCATGACCAGATTGCTCATGGAAACCGATCTAAAAGCAGAGCAGAAAGACTATCTTGAGACCATTCACAACAGCGGAAATGCCTTGCTGACGGTGATCAACGAGATCCTGGATTTCTCAAAGATAGACGGCGGCAAGATGGAACTGGAGCGCCAGGATTACGATCTGCGTATCTGCATCGAGGACTCCATGGACTTGATGGCAGCAGATGTCGCAAAGAAGGGATTGGAGCTGGCCTATCGACTGGACGAGGGCGTTCCGGAAAAGATGATCGGCGATGTGACGCGTCTGCGGCAGGTCCTGGTCAATTTATTGGGGAATGCAGTGAAGTTCACGGAGACGGGACAGGTGACGCTTTTTGTCAGCGCGTCTCCCAAGGACGATAAAAACACAGAACTTCATTTCACCGTAGCGGATACGGGGATCGGCATATCCTCCGAGAACCTCGGCAAGCTCTTCCAATCCTTCACTCAGGTGGACTCGTCTACGACACGCAATTATGGAGGAACGGGGCTTGGCCTCGCCATCAGCAGGCGTCTGGTCGAGTTGATGGGCGGCAGGATCTGGGCGGAGAGCGAGACCGGCAGTGGCAGCGTCTTTCATTTTACCATAACGGCAACCCTTCAGGAACCTAAGGCGGAGTTGCACAAAGAGACAAGGCTGACGGGGAAGAGAATTCTGGCGATTGACGGCAACGATGAGATTTTAAGAATGCTGGAGTGGGCGGCGCGCTCCTGGGGAATGGTTCCGGAGAGCGCCTGTCGCTTGCAGGATGCGCAAAAATTAATGCTGACAGAGAGCTTTGACTTTGTGCTCTTGGATGCGAAGATGGCAGGGTCCAGGGGACAGCGCGGCATCAAGACGGGAAAGAGCAAGGACGCCAAGCTGGTGGTGCTGACATCGATCGGCCAGGCGAATTTGTCCCGTATGCAGGCGGATGGCTATTTGAGCAAGCCGATCAGGACGGTGCAGATGCATAGTCTTTTGCAGAGCCTCATGGAACCGAAGACGATTGCGTCCGGCGAGAAGGAGGCAAAGCCGTCTTCGGCGGCTGCAAATGCGCAAAACCGTCTCGGCATTTTGTTGGCGGAGGATAATCCCATTAATCAGAAGGTTGCTTTGAGCATGTTGAAGCGCCTGGGATACAAAGCGGATGTTGCCGCCAACGGCCTGGAGGTTCTTCAGGCGTTGGAGAGGCAGCCTTACGACGTCATTCTCATGGATATTCAGATGCCCGAGATGGACGGACTTGAAGCGACCAGGATAATACGGGATAAAGGGCTTGGAGTTCGCATCATTGCCATGACGGCTCACGCTCTGGAGGGCGACAGAGAGCTGTGCCTGAATGCGGGCATGGATGAATACCTCAGCAAGCCGGTACGCATAGAAGAGCTGCAGTCGGCTTTGGAGACGCACAGCGACATAGGCATTCGAGCGACCTATGCGCCGTATTCAAATGTTATCATTTCGAGATCAGCGAAAATTTGATGAAAGGGAAGACGCAAGGATCTTTCTTTGATTTTACGGCCCGCGCCAGTTCTTTCGCCTTCTCTTCTCGGCAGGAGAAGAGCGGCTGAGGGACTGTAAAAATCTCTTTTGCAGCGGCGTTAATTCTCGAATTCCACTGATCCTGAACCTGGGCGGAAACGGGCCATCCCGATCCAACCGTGCCCCGGCAGTGGGAAGAGCCGCAATTGCATCTCATGCTCCAGGGAAAGGAGCTGTAGAGAAGGCCGTAGTCAATGGTTAGCTCTTCGCCCTTTTGGATATCCCGGACGGCGATTTCGCAGTAGATGCCGTTCACGAATAGTGAGAGGATATTGGCGTCGCAGCTATGGTTCACATCACCCTTCGCAATCACCCAATTGCTCCATTCGTCTTCCACGCCGAATTTGTATAGTCTCTCTTTGGCCTCACTCGTAAAAGAGGCAAATTCTTCTTTGGATATGTATTTTTCGTCTTTGCCAAAATAAAAGACGATGGTTCCTTTGGGTATCAACTCGGCGGCGAATGAGCCGCAGCCTTCTATCTCGCTATCCTTATTGAGAACTTTGACCAAATACATGCGAAACCTTCGGGCGGGCTTGAATGGAGAAAAAACGGGCGGGAGACTATTTAAAATTTTTGGGATTATTGACTGTCATCAACTAAATCAAGCGAGGTACTGTTTTTGACGCTCCCATCAACTTCTCCTTGAGCCCTCTTTTGCGCGCTGCGGCTTGCCGTCTCATATGCTTTTGCGAGCAAGCTTGTTAGATTATCCTTTCCCAAAGCGATCGGCGAATCTCCCAATCGCTTTAAGACGGAAAGCGCGACTTTCGGGCCGTTCAGATCAAACTCCAACTGATCTGCAATGCCGTGCTTTTGCCAGAAGCAGTCCAAGAATTCTTCCAGGTTTTTTTCCTCGGCAAAGACGGTGGCCGCAGGGTCCTTCCGGCTGTCCGGTCCTTCCTCGTTCCCGGATGAGCGCAGGCATCGCAAAGCCTCGATTATCTGATCCTTTGTCCTTCCGCGAAGCTTGAATATGAGAAACGGATCGCCATCGAACTGCTCTGCCAGGAGGTAATAGACGGCTGCAATGTGTTTACAGGGATTGGACCAGTCCGGGCAAGAGCAATCCGTTTTGAGGTCAAGATTGCGCTCGGGGAATAGCGAGACCTTTGCCTCCGAGAAAGCCTCCTCAATATTTTGCGGCATATCGCCGGAGAGCAGGCGGGCTGCAAATACGGCTTTGGAAGCCATAACCTGGGCAACCTTATCCCAGTTTGCATCGGACAGGGGTTTCAGGGCAATTGAAACATCATAAGGCTTGGACATGGTGCCCTGGACCTTTGCCAGGACCCGGCCGGGCTCGACATCGATGGAGATAACCTGGCCTTTTCTGGCATAGGATTTGCCTCTGGTGAGCCGGGCACCCAGATTGAATGATTCCAGGGTGCCGACCCAGCGCTTTGACCACCAGGTCTCTCCGATGCAGCCGCGGCGGCTCTTGGCTTTCAGGCCGTTCTTGACCTCTTTTGGCGCTGCCGCCTCGTAGTAGCTCCAGTATGGGCTCACGCTTTCAGTCGCCTCCCTGGCTTAAGGCGTCTCGCCGCAAGGTGAGCATGTCCCGCAGAGCATCATTAGAGAGCTCTGTCAGCCATGCCTCGCCAGAACCGACTACCGATTCCGCCAGAGCCTTCTTCTGGACGATCGTCCGGTCGATCTGCTCTTCTAAAGTTCCCGGACAGACGAACTTGTGGACGAAGACGTTTTTCTTCTGACCTATGCGAAAAGCGCGGTCGGTGGCCTGATTCTCCACTGCCGGATTCCACCATCGGTCAAAGTGAAATACGTGGTTGGCAGCGGTCAGATTGAGGCCGAAGCCGCCCGCTTTCAAAGATAGGATGAAGATGGGCACGCCTCCCGCCTGGAATCTCTGGATCATGTCGTCTCTCTGCTTCTTTGGAGTGCCGCCGTGCAGGAAAATGGCCTCAACGCCCAGCTTCTCCTGGAGCTGGTGGCGGAGCATGGCACCCATTGCGGCAAACTGGGTGAAGATGAGAGCCCTGTCGCCTGCTGCCACAACCTCGTAGAGCATCTCCTCCAGGCGGGAGAGCTTTCCGGAACGACCGTCGAGGGGGCTTCCGTCCTGGAGGAAGAGGGCCGGATGGTTGCAGATCTGCTTGAGCTTGGTCAAGGCAGCCAGGATCTGGCCTTTTCGCTCTATGCCGTCCGAAGACTCGATCTTGCCGAGCATCTCCTCGACCACAGCGGAGTAAAGCGATGCCTGCTCCGGGGTGAGGCTGTAGCCCGCCAGCATCTCCGTCTTTTGAGGAAGATCCGATATGACCGATGCATCGGTCTTCAGACGGCGTAGGATAAAAGGCCGGATGGTAGTGCGAAGTTTCTCGGAGCGGCTTTTGTTTTTATGCTTTTCAATCGGCAGCACGAACTCCTTGCGGAAGGATTCCGCTGATCCGAGGAAGCCGGGGTTGAGAAAATCCATGATGGACCACAATTCGGACAGCCTGTTCTCCACGGGAGTTCCAGTGAGTGCGATCCTGTGATCCGCTTTGAGCCGCTTGATGGATCTGGTCTGGTTGGCGGACTGATTCTTGATATTCTGTGCCTCGTCCAGGATCACATGGCCCCAGGAGACGGCGGACAGATCCTCCTCATCCCTCTGGGCGAGGGCGTAAGTGGTGATGACGATGTCCGACTTCATAGCGCTGTCCAGGAAGCTCTGGCCGGAGAGCCGGGCCAGGCCGTGGTGCAGATGAACTTGCAGGCTCGGAGAGAAGCGCTCCAGCTCTCGCTGCCAGTTGCCGGTCACGGACATGGGACAGATGAGAAGAGAGGGTTTGGGATGATCCCATCTCTCCCTTTCCCGAAGCAGGAAGGCTATCAGCTCCACGGTCTTCCCAAGGCCCATGTCGTCGGCAAGGCACGCGCCAAGGCCGATGCTGTGCAGATACTCCAGCCAGGAGACGCCTCGCAACTGGTAGGGCCGCAATGTGCCCTGAAGACCGCGGGGAGGCGAGACCGGCTCCAGCCTGCCTCCAGGATCGGTTAGGGCTTGAAGCATCTCATCAATTCGGCCCTCGGCCTGGAGGCTCTGGATGGGAAGAGGAGACAGTTCGTCCAACAGATTCTGGCCGGATGGATCCCGGCCCAGGCGCAGGGCTTCGGCCAGGGTCATCTCCTGATTTTGGTTCTTCCGGAAGAACTCGATGGCCTTCTCGATCTCGTCGGTTCTTAGCTCCATCCACTCACCTCTTATCCGGACGAGGGGAACCTTGAGGCGGGCAAGCTCGGCAAACTCGGCCTCGGTGAGGGCATGATCACCCAGGGAGAGCTGCCAGTCAAACTTGATCACGGTGTCCAGGCCGAAGACTGCGGGTCCGATCCTGCCTTCTTTTTGGGGTGGGTCGAGCAGCTTTATCTTGAGCCCCAGGCGGGAGCCGGGGCGCTCCCACCAGGAGGGAAGCAGCACACCAAGGCCGTTCTGCTCCAGGAGCGGGGCAGACTCACGCAGGAAGGAGTAGGCTTCCTCAGCGGTCAATGGCAGGCAGACGGGGCGGGCCGTATCCAGGCATTCTTCCAAAGCAGGGAGAACCTTTGCTGCTTTGCCGAGGTCGGCCAGGAGCTGCTCTTGAGGGTTCTTTAGCCTCTTCTTCAAAATCGTCATGGCACCCGATCTAGTCCGCCAAACCTCTTCGGCGGGGACGAGCAGGCTGCGGTCGTCCTTTGCTTGCAGGAAGAAGTGAAGATGCCAGACGTCATTCACTTGCCTGCCTTCGGAGCCGGCCTCGTCGGGAGCCTCCAGACGGAAGCATGCTCGGAAGGGCACTTCGACGCTCTTGGGCAGAAGCTGTGCAGTCCAGGAGTCCAGCTCTCCGGCAAAGGGCTCGACCTCCTCGGCGGACCCTTTCAGGGTTGGGTCCGGAGATGTGAGGGCCAAGCAGAACTGCTGAGCGATAGAGGCGATTCGGGGTTTTCTGCCCCGGCGGACGGGCAGCAAGGAGACGCCGCTTAAGCTGCTGCGCACCAGGTGGTCCACCGCGCCGTCCACGAAGCTTGAGACGAGTTTGCCAGGTGTGATCGGCAAGCCCTGCGGCGGCAGAAGACCGAGGCAGCTCGGAGGCATGGACTCAAGGAATGCAGCCAGGCGCTTTTGAGCGGACTCATCGATCACTGCCCTCCAGACGGCACCCGTCCCCCGAACGGCAGGAACGAACTGTTCTCTTGATACCATCTCCAGAGAGATAAGAGCCAGTTGCGACCAGAAGAGCATCGAGTCGGCAAAGGCCATGCCGGGCGGCGGATGAACGGGCAGGTCCAAGAACAGGTCGAGGGCGGGGCCGGGATCGTAAGCAAGAGCGGGAACAGTGCAATTGACAATGCAAGAGGGCTTCTTGGGCACATAATCTTCTCGGAGGAGCCAGGGGGAAGGAAGCGGATCAGCCTTGCCGGCTGGAAGCCGAATAACCAGTGTTTGCGCCCGACCGCCGTTCAATGAAAATATCTTTTGAATATGTTCAGACAGATCTTCGAGCGGCAGGGCGAAAGGATGGGGCGAGGGAGATGAATGCGATGCGGTTTGATGTGAACTCTTTTTATTTCGCTTCTGTGAGGCGGCAGAGGTCAGGGGCAGGGCTGAGGACTCGGCCCAGAGGTAGAATGATTTCGTATCCCAAAGAGAGTGCAGAACTTGCATCGTGTTCGAGCCTTCGTATGGGATATCGTCTGAGTAATATTAGTATATAAATATGGTCCAATGCTCTGCGAAGATTGCTGCCGCATCAATTGCGTTAGCATCTGAAACTGTATGCATCGCCCATGTGGTAATACATCTTCAATAGGAGGGCGTTTAGAGATTCGTAGACTGCAACACCAAAGCCGCTTGCATCATCTCCATCGTCTGAGCCTTCAAAAGAGAAAATCAACCGCAGAATCAATTAAGATACAGGGAATAGGCGTTAAGTCGAGATAATCATCAGCCATGTCCAAGGCCTCGACTATATTCCATTTACCGGCAAAGTCGCCTTCACCAAACATTTAGGGATGCCTCGAAAGAATACTCCCATTCCAAGATTTGAAACAAATTCCGAGCCGTTCGGTCGTGTCTAGGCGGATAGAACATCTTTGGCTTTATTCTGGTCAACCCTTGAATGCCATCGAAGTGTCTATCGAAGCTGACTATCTTTAGATTGAGTTTCCTTGCGACATAAGCCTGCAGCGCATCATCAAAATCTAAACCATTGTTCATCTCATCAATTACGGCAATCTCCTCATTAATGCTGGTGCTATAGATGCTCAGTCCTTTGAACTTGCTAATGCTGCTCAGAAAAATCTTGAGGGGTTCCGTGTCTCCGGCTTTGTCCAGGATTACCTCGATCGAATGGAGCGAAAATGATGTTACAAAGGCTTTGACATCTCCCTTGTCGATCATCCTGAGCAAAGCCTGACAATCATCATGATATCTTCTTTTCAACATAACTTCCAAGAAAACATTAGTATCAATCAGATACAACTTTTCTCACCCACATGTCTCTGGCAGCATGTTGGAGATCCACAGAATCCATATCGATATCCTTTAGCAGACCTATGAGTCTATCTGCATTCGATTTGACTATCTCTATTTCAACCTCTTCGCCATCTGCCAAGTCCAGCTTCTCAAGAGGCATTAATACATTATTTTCGTATCTCACTTTCACGGTCATCATGACGGTATTGTCATCTCAACTTTAAAGAAGTATCTTTTTGGCGAGATCAAGCATATTTGCGTCAGCAAGCCGGAACGGCTTAGCGCAAAGTCAGCATTTAAAGCAGGTGATCATAATCCGTATCACTTTCGCCCCGCTACCGATCAGGTTAAAAGTCAGAATGTTCAATACCAAACAGGTACAGGGTTTGTTAGAGGTTGAATGCAGAGGTTTGAATGCAGCTCGTCATCAATACCTACGGCGCGTACCTGAGAAAGAGCGGAAACTGCTTTCTGGTCAAAAAGGATGAGAAGAGCTTCGAGGTAGCGGTCAACAAAGTCAACAGCATCCTGATCACCACGGCTGCTTACATCACGACGGATGCCGTCAAGCTGGCCGTGGACAACAACATCGATATCGTTTTTCTGGACGCTCACGGGGACCCCTACGGGCGAGTGTGGCATCCCAAGCTTGGCAGCACCACGTTGATTCGAAGGCGGCAACTGGAGATCTATGACAACCAGGACGGCCTGAACCTGGCTAAAGAATGGGGCTTGAAGAAGCTGGACAATCAGATCGACCTCCTGGCGCGGCTGGCCAAAGCCAGGGGCGAGAAGGGAAGCGAGCTGGAGAGGCATATCGAGGAGATCGAGCAGTCCCGCGAGCAGATGAGGCGGCTGCGGGGCACCATCGACGCCCGGCGGCAGGACATGCTCGGATTGGAAGGCAAGGCCGCCAGGTCCTATTTCGAGGCGATCTCGGCGGTCATGCCGGAGAAATACAGATTTGCAGGGCGCAGCCGCGATCCCGCCAAGGACGAGTTCAACGCCCTTCTCAACTACGGCTACGGCATCCTCTACTCGCTTGTCGAGAAAGCCTGCATCATCGCGGGGCTGGACCCTTACGTCGGATTCCTGCACACCGACTCCTACAACAAGATGTCTCTGGTCTTCGACATCATCGAGATGTTTCGGCTCTACATCGATGAGACGGTCGTGTATCTTTTCACCAGACGCATGGTCAAGGATGAGTTCTTCGAGCCGCTGGAGCAGGGCTTGGGGCTGAGCAAGGAGGGCAAGGCGGCGCTGGTGGAGGCGGTGAACAGGGCGCTGGACGAGAGCATGCTCTACCGGGGCCGCAATGTCAAGACCCGCAACACGGTTCAGATGGAGTGCCACCGCATCGCCAACAGCCTCATTCGGCCCGGCGAGGAGCCGAACTCGGAGGACTGGGATGAGCTGGTGGATGGGGACGACTTGAGAGAAGAGCGGAGTTGCCAGTAATGCTGGTCTGGGTGATTTACGACATATCGGAGAACCGGATTCGCAGCCGCGTCTCGAAGCTGTGCAAGAACTACGGCCTCTTCCGGGTGCAGAAGAGCGCTTTTTTGGGCGACCTGAACCGCAACGAGTCCGACTCCCTGGCCCTGGAGTGCGAGGCGATCATCGAGGAGTCCGATTCGGTTTACGTCTTTCCCATGTGCGAGGACTGCTTCGACAAGATCATGCTGTTGGGGGCGGGCTTCGATCGCGAGATGGTGGCAGGCATGACGATCACCAAGGTGTTCTGAGGGCGAGATGGCGGATCAGGCAAAGACGGATGCGGGAACGGATGCCACGCGCACGCGCGCGTGCGGGCGCGAGTGCGAGCCCGAACAGGCGCGGGAGAGCGCGGGGGCGCGTTCGCAGGTGAGCGTGCCGGAGGGCGGGCGAGAGGGCGCGCAGGAGCCCGCGCCCGGCCAGGCGGAAGGCGAACGGGAGCGTGTGCGCGAGCGGGCCGGGCAGGCGGAGCAGGAGATATTCGTGACGGTGTCCGACGCGTTGGAGTATCTGTTCTGCCCGAGGTTCATTTTCTTCGAACGCTGTTTGATGATACCGGAACACCAGGAGAAGAGGTACAAGGTTCTGAAGGGCAGGGAGTTGCACGAGGTCCGGGAAAAAGTAAATCGCGATTACGTGAGAAAGAGGCTGAACTGCGTCCGAAAAGAGATCGCGGTTTATTTGACTTCGCGCAAGTATCATTTCAAGGGAGAAGTGGACGAAGTTCTCTTTCTGGAGGACGGGACGGCGGCACCTCTGGATTACAAATTTGCAGAATTCAAGAACACGATTTACAGGACGCACAAGTATCAAGCTGCGCTTTACGGGCTGCTGATTATGGAGCACTTCGGCGTCGAGGTGAAGAAGGGCTTCGTTTGCTACACCAGGAGCAACAATCAGGTAGTAGAAATAGACTTCCGGGAAAAAGATTATGAGAAGGCACGGCAGATTGTGCGCGAGATTCTGGAGATAATTCAGAGGGGATACTATCCGGAAGGGACGAAGCAGAAGGCTAGGTGTGTGGACTGCACGTATAGGAATATATGTATAAGAAATTAATAAAATCGTTATTATTGAGGTTATTAAAATGTTGGATGCAATAAGAAGCCTTGGTATTCTTAAAATGATTGAAGAATGTGAGGGGCTAGATCCAGATGCATTAGATTCAGTAGAAATATTTAAAGAGGAAAGGAAAATAGCGATCGAAAAAGGATGCTATGCAAAGCTTCAATTCGAGCCAATAGGATCAGATAATATCGGAATATTTTCCATCGATCAAAATGACAACGTCAGATTTAAAGAAGAAAAAGTCATGGACAATAGCTGGAAATACTTATTCCTAAAGACCCCACCAAACGGAACATATCTGACTCCAACATGGAAAATGGAGATAAATAAAAATAAAAAAATCATAGGTGATGCAAAGCTTAAAAGAACTGTATCCAAATTTATTAGTGAAGCAGAAAAAGATAAATCCGAATGGCAGCAAAAAATTGTTAAAATTTTTTTAAAAGAAGATATAGAAACAGGTGAACTTAAAGAGAATGGCGAAATAGAGAAAAGGCCGTTTTTCGATACGGTAAAATGGGCAATAATGGCTAAAGATATAAAAGTATTCTCCATAAAAATAGATAATAAGTATAATGCAGATATAAATGATCTTCTAAACAGATCTCTGCTAAATAAATCTAGAACAATTTATCAAACAGATAAAGCTAAATCATTTTTTTTGCCAGATGTAAAATGCAGTTTATGCGATTCAGTAGAAGAACTATTCCCCAATGTTCTCTCTGGTGTAGGACTGAATTTTGCAAATGTCGATAAGCAGGTTTTCTTTCCGGGAGTAACAGTTGACAATTCTAGCAAGGCATTTCCACTTTGCACTTCTTGCGCAGAAGCATTATACGCAGCCAAATTCCATGTGTTCCATAACACATCGGATCTTAGACAAAATATATCTGGGCACCAGTCTTTGATAATTCCACACATAGTTAGCAGCAATGATAAGGAAGATGGATTGACCATTATTAGAGAGGCATTTAAGCTCTATAAAAAGAACCTAGACGGTGTCGAAAGATCAGAGAAGACTATATTAAAAGATCTATCGCAGAACAAAAGTATATCAACAGTTACATTTATGATTGGTGAAGTATCAGGACAAAGCATAAAAAATATAAGAAAAATAATTCCAGACGTATTGCCCTCAAGGCTTTCAAAGATAAGCAAAGCAATAGATGAAACAAATGATATTAATAAGTCATACTCAAATGAACATCCTTGGAAAATATTAGATCAGCAGCCGTTGGAGGGAAATTTAAGGATAATTAGAGATGTGCTTGGGATGCCAAAATATATGAAGCCCTCAACTGGGAAGAGGGCTCCATTCAAAGCCATGCATGTGGATAGCCTGGATATTTTGAGTGCTATATTCCTGGAAGGAGAGTATCCATTAAACGATCTTATCTCCGAATTCTCTGCGAAACTGTCCTATGATTTCTTAGGCGCGCGCTCCGATGATGCCAAGGTTTATTCGATAAGAACTAATATGCTAAGAATGATATATTTTATCTTATTTTTAAGCTATGCAGGTGTGGTTGAATTGGATACTGGGAAAAATTTTGTGAGTAAATATCTCGAAAAGCACGAGGGATTGAAACTGCTTAATGAATTCCTAAATAAAGATGCAAGAGGGCTTAATACAAAAGAGAAAGAGTTTACATTTTTATTAGGATTGCTCCTTGGAAAATTAATTAGCATTCAAATGGCAAAGCAGGTCTCAAGCAGTGCCCTCAAATGGCTCAAAGGAATGCAATTGAATCAACAAGACCTCATGGAAATATTCGTAAAGACAAGAAGCAAGCTAGATCACTATAGTATCCCAAAGAGTGCCTGGTCAGATGAAATGAGAGGCGTTGCGGAGGCAATAGGAGCACTTGGCTCTGATATTGAAAAATGGGATTTAAGCAGGAATGAAATAGCATTTTATTTATGCCTAGGTCAGAGCTTATCTGGATACTACTTGCCCAGCAAGAAAAAAGACGAAATAGATGAACGGAGGGAATAAGATGACCATTGAAAATGAGACGGAAAATAGCAGAAAAAGTGTCCCAATAGAAAATAGAAATGAGTTCCTATTCCTGTACGACATAAAAAATGGTAACCCAAATGGAGACCCAGATGAAAATAGACCACGTATCGACGAGGTTACCAATCATTGTTATGTGACTGATGTCAGGTTAAAAAGATTCATAAGAGATTATTTAATACAAACCGAAGGTGAAGATGCAATTCTAGTTACAAAATTGGGCTCAAAGACCGTGAATCTTACCGATAGGGTTAAGGATAGCCTTGAAAAAAGCAAATTAGAAGGAAAGGAACTCATGGAATCGTTGTTAGACCGATTTATTGACCTAAGAATGTTTGGAAGTCCTTTAGCTTTTAAAGGCGCTCCTGAGGACTGGGGAGAAACAAGCAAAGTCACTGGACCCATTCAAATGAATTTTGGCGAAACCCTTCATAAAGTTGACGAAGTGACGTTTCATGGCACAAGTGTGTTTAGATCCAAAGGAGAAGCAGAAGAATCTGAGCAAAAAATGGGGACTTTTACAACATATTACGCGATTCCTTATGGGCTAATTGCGTTTCATGGAGTTGCCAATGAGAATGCTGCAAAAACAACAGGACTCGCTAAGGAAGATCTTGAGAAGTTTAAAACTGCACTTTGGAAAGGCGTTAGAGAGACATCATCAGCACATACTCGTACAAAGCGAGGCCAACAACCGAGAATGCTCTTAAACATCGTATACAAGAGCAGAATTACGATAAAAGAAAACGGCTCTAAAAAAGAAGTTCCAACTGAATATCACATTGGAGCACTAGAAGAAAAAATTGAGATTATGCCAACTGAGGGAACCAAAGAAGAAATAAATATAAGAAAATTCGGAGATTATTCTCTCGATTTCTCTAAGCTGGTTAAAGCTATCGAAATAGCTAAAGAAAAAATCGAAAAAATAGAATATTGCATTTCGCCTGAGTTCAAAGATCTCTACTGCAAAGGCTTGATATCGGATCTAGTGAAGCTAGCTGCAGATAGTCAAGGTGAAATGACGCTTGTGGACTTGGATATAGATAGGCTTGCCGGGATGGATTAATTCTATGGATGGCATTCCTATAATTTCTTTTAGATATCATGCAAAATATGGCCATTTTAGGAAACCATATAGCAATGTATCATCTTTATCTTACCCATTTCCTCCAAGAACAGCATTAGCTGGCTTAATCGGAGCAATTTTAGGAATATCAAAATCAGAAGTGCCGGTCAAATTTGGAGAAAACAATCTCAAAGTAGCAGTTGAAATTGAAAAACCGATTAAATCATTCACGCATGTAACTAATCTCCGAAAGGATGGTTCAGGAGGAATAACATACTCGGTTAAACGGTCCAAAAAGGCAAGAGAACAATTAGCATTAAAGAATGCGCAAGATTGGAATAACGCTACTCAAATACCTCAAGAAGTATTAAGATTTCCTTCATATAAAATATATATTAATTTGAAAAATAATATGGATGAATTGGTTTCTCGCATAAAGGATGGTAGATTTGTATATACGCCATGCATGGGATTATCAAGTTTCTTAGCAGATTTGGAATATATTTCTGAAGGAATTGGTAAGCAATTGGATTCTGGCGAATACGAAGTATCAACAGTCACCGATAAATCATGTTGCACCTTGTCTCTGAATCGATTAAATGTAAATGACGACCATCATATTATGGAACTAAGAGTCCCTCATTTAGGAACACCTGACAGAAGATTTACATATAGAGTGTATTTATTAAACATGATACCAAGACCTTTGCCATTAGTTATGAATAGTAACGCATATAAAATTGATGATAAAATTATTTCATTTCTCTAAAGGGGAAAAGTATGAGTCACAATCTAATTTCTCATTCAAATGAGGTAACTGGATCTTTAAAGCTATGGGACCACTTAAATCAAGTAGTAAACGCAACGGAATACATTGTTAAATTAAAATCATTAAGCTTCAATGGATTATCTAAGCAACAAATAATCGATATTTGCAGAATAGTTGCAGCATGCCACGATTTCGGGAAGAGTACATCATTTTTCCAAGATTATATAACCAGCAAATCAGAAAACAGGGACTATGAAGGGGGTCAAAAGGAAAAATCTCATGCGCTCATATCGGCTTTTTTTGGATATAATTTAGCTGAAAAATGGCTCTCAAATAATCAATTAGAAGGTCATTGGAACGCTTTTATACCTTTTGCGGTCTTTGTGGCCATCGAAGGACACCATACTATGTACAAAAGCATAGAGGAAATAATAAAGAGTACAAATGATAATTTCGATTTAATGGAAAAGCAAATAACAAATGTAAATCATGAGATATTTGAATATAGATTCAACAATATAGATCTCTCAACGTGCAAGGATTTTAATATCGAACAAATAGATGACATATCCAGCAAGCTTAGAAAATTTGGGCGAGATTATAGGAAGGCACCAAAAGGATATGATAAAGATAAATGGTTAGATATACAAATAGAACACAGAATTTTGGCTCTATTTTTGTATTCTGCCCTTTTAGAAGCGGATAAGGCATATCTAGCTTCAGATAATCCAAATCAGTATGAGAGGAAGCCTATATCCATTTCAGATGACCTAGTGGATAAATACATTAATGAAATTAGCGACAATAAACTAATCAATGTTGAACGAGCAAAGGCCTATAAAGAAGTGATCCAATCAATTGATGAGATTCCTTTAGAACAACGAATTCATTCTATTACTTTGCCGACAGGATTGGGAAAGACCCTATTGTCTGCCTCATGGGCTCTAAAGCTCAGAAATAGAATTGAGAAAGAATGGAATTTTAGTCCAAAGATAATTGTGTCGCTTCCATTCCTTTCAATCATAGAGCAAACAGATGAAGAGTATAAGCAATTCTTAAAGGAAATATATGTGAAATATGGTGAACGGCTATATTTTTCCAGTTATTCTATTTCAGATTTCAGATACCGAGATGGAGTTGATGATCTTGAGCGAAGTGATAGCTCAATAGATTTCTACTTAGGCATATGGAATGCTGAGATAATTATTGCTACCTACGACCAGTTGTTGTATTCTCTATTTTCTTTAAAGCCCAAGTATCTTATGAGATTCCATAATCTAATTAACTCTATTATAATTTTTGACGAAGTTCAAGCCCTTCCTTCAGAATTATGGATTCCTTTCGAAAGATTTTTTTTGAAATTGGCAGAAGTAGGAAGATCTCATATATTATTAATGTCAGCAACTCAACCGGGATTTATGCTTGAAGCAATAGAAAGAGTTCCCAATCATAAAGACTATTTTAGAAGGCGTAATAGAGTTCAATTAAATATAACACCTAAAAAAGAGAATTTAGAGGACTTCTTGGAAGAATTGCCAGCTCTCCTGAAATCTAACGATAATAAATCGATGATGATTGTGCTTAATACAAGAGAGAGCAGCAAGAGAGTATATAAAAATGCAGCAGAAATATTAAATAAAACGCGCCCTATTTTTTATTTGTCTTCGCTTGTTGCTCCATCTCAGCGCAAAGATCGCATTTTAAAGATAAAAAATTCCATCAAGATGAATGAGAAGCCTTTAATTGTGACTACGCAATGTATTGAGGCAGGAGTAGATATAGATATAGATTATATCATTAGAGATTGGGCACCATTGGACTCCATTTTTCAAGTCTGTGGGAGATGCAATCGAAATGGACTGAAGAAATTAGGGCTTGTGGAAATCAGGATGCTTGAATCAGACAACGGAAGAGTCTTTTCGCAGATGATTTATGATAATATAGAATTAGACTCAACAGCCTTCAGTCTAAAGGAAACTGGACTAAATATAAATGAAAACTGTTTTTATGAATTAGGGTCGAACTATTTCAAACTTGTTAAAGAAGGGATCGGAGAATCCATGAAAATAGTGAACTCATACTCACAGTATTCGCATAGATATGACGATAATGGCAAAGATGTCACAATTGATATTAAAAAAATATTAAGAGATGATAACTTTCAAGAGCAATTTTTAATATCTGTGCTTGATCCTGAATTAGAAATAGATATAAAAAAGGCTTTAACAATAAATGATACTTGGCAAAAACGCTATGCATTAAAGAAATTAAGAAAACGCATTGCTGCGAATTCTGTTAATATCCGCTTCTATCAGGGGATGCAGATCAGTGCAGATGATTTAACAAGCTATAAAATTGGAAAATTTAGGATATTAGATAAAAGATTTTATGAAAAGGATAGTGTTGGACTTGACATAGATCCAACTGAGCCCATTAGCGGATGCATAATTTCCTCGGAGGAAGGACTTTGATCCTCAAAATCCTCCGCCTCACCCTGCACTCGGACGCCCCCATGCGCGGGGACGCGGCCAAGCTGCGCGGCTTTTTCGCCACCAGCTTCAACGAGTACGCCCTGTTGCACCAGCACGTCACGGACAAGCTGGTCTACAGGTATCCGCTCATCCAGTACAAGATGCTCGACGGCAGCCCGCTCGTCCTCGGCGTCAACGAGGGCGCGGATGTCCTCAAGGAGATCTACGACAAGTTCGACGAGATAAGGCTTGGCGAAAGCCGCTACGCCATCATGGAGCGCGGCATCATGCTGAAGAGCGAGGAGTTCGGCTGCACCGAGGCGATCCACAGCTACAGGTTCGCCAGCCCCTGGCTGGCCCTGAGCCAGGAGAACTACCCTAAATATTTAAATGCATCCGCAGAAGATAAAAGGGATCTGCTGCGCAGAATCCTGGTGGGCAATCTCCTCTCTGCCTCCAAGGGCCTGGGCTACGTGGCCAAGGAGCACATCCGGCTGGATGTTGGCCGTATGCAGGACGAGATCTGCCTGCTGAAGGGAACGAAGGTAACGGGAATTCGGGGCGAGTTCACGACCAGCTTCGCGATCCCGGACTTCATGGGCCTGGGGAAGTCTGTGTCCAGGGGCTACGGGGCGGTCACGAGGCTGAAATGAAGATGTACCAACTGTTTTTGCGCCATTGGGCGGATTTTTTGAGGCTGCACGGCGGAATGAATTTATAAGGGATTCAATAAATTCCACTCATGCTGTGAGGAGGGTTCGAAAAGGCCGGTTTGACACTGAGAAACAGGGAAAAGGACGAAAAAACGGCGCTGTCCGAGAGCGAGTTCCACGAAAACAAGGATTGAAACCCAATAGAAAGCAGGGTACCATTTATGACGACCAGTGTCCGAGAG
>RPOO01000026.1 GCA_003857025.1 Methanothrix sp. | reverse complement strand
TGAACACAACCTTGATCACTGTGAACGCAATCTCGATTTAGAAGATCTTGGCGTTGATTATGGCTGCGAATCAAACGGAGATACGATATCTGGGAGAGATGAAAAACCAAGAATCAGAGAGCTTGAGCATCTTTCGCAGAATAAAGGACAACGCATTGAAAGCAGGCGTTGCCATCCTGCTCATCCTGGCCATGAGTTTCATCGCCCTGCCGGTGGTCTCGCTCTTCCTCAAGAGCCCCCTGGACACGACGCTGAGGTCGCTGCACGATCCGATGGTGATAGATGCTTTGCGCTTGAGCCTGATGACCTCGACCCTGACAACCGCAGTCGTGGTGATCATGGGCACGCCCATTGCTTATGTCAGCGCCCGCTTCAACTACTTCGGCAAGGAGATTGCTGACACTCTGATCGATCTGCCCGTGATCATGCCGCCCGCAGTAGCCGGAATTGCCCTGCTCATGGCCTTCGGCAGGATGGGAATTGTGGGGCATTACCTGAATGCCTTCGGCATCAGCATCGCCTTTACCACCCTGGCCGTGATCATGGCCCAGGTCTTCGTCTCCTCGCCCTTTTACATCCGCCAGGCCCGAACGAGCTTTGAGGATGTGGATTTGGCTTACGAGAATGCGGCCCGCACTCTTGGTGCATCCAGGCTCTATGCCTTCTTTACCGTAATACTGCCCATAGCCTGCAACGGCCTCGTCTCCGGAGCCATCATGGCCTTTGCCCGCTCGCTCGGCGAGTTCGGGGCTACCATCATGTTCGCCGGAAACTTCCAGGGCAGGACCCAAACCATGCCCCTGGCCATTTACACCGCCCTGCAAGGAGATCTGGACGCCGCGCTCTGCATTTCTCTGATCCTGGTGGTCATCTCATTTGCAGTAATTGCACTCGTCAAGACGCTCACCAAGAGGTCCCGCAAGAATGCTGGAAATTGATATCGGAAAGCGGCTGAGGGACTATGAGCTGGAGGTTGAACTCAGTGTGGCCGAAGGCGAGATCCTCATGCTGGTGGGAGACAATGGCTGCGGCAAGACGACCCTCCTCAACCTGGTGGCAGGGCTCCTGGACCCGGATGCGGGTAGGATTGCACTTAATGGGAAAGCGCTCTATGATTCCGACCTCAAGATCAATATTCCTTCTGAGGCCAGAAACGTCGGATATGTCTTCCAAAGCTACGCTCTCTTTCCTAACATGAGTGTTTACGATAACGTGGCCTTTGGTCTCCGTACTCGCCACCTTCCCCGCAGCGAGATCGAATCGATGGTAAAAGATCATCTGCAAGCGGCAGGACTCTGGGAGATCAGGAAAGCCAGGGCAGCCAACATCTCCGGAGGGCAGAAGCAGCGCGTGGCGTTGGCGCGGGCGCTCATCATCGATCCCGGCCTGCTGCTGCTCGACGAGCCGCTATCTGCGCTGGATGTGCGAAAGCAGGCGGCTATGAGACGGGATCTGCGCGAGAGCATTCACGCTTGCCATGTTCCCTGCATTATCGTCACCCACGATCTGAGGGATGTGGCCTGCATCGGCGACCGGGCCTGCCTTCTGGAGAAGGGAAAGATTGCTATGACGGGCGGACCGGACGATGTCATGAGCTGGGGAGCCATTACCGCTGCGACCGAGCAGCATTGCGTCGCTGCATCAGGCGAGATAGTCGAAACAAATGAAACATGAAAACTTGAGGCAAGAATGGCGAGAAGAGACTTACTGCAGGAAGCAAAGAGCCGTTTCATTGCCGAGCTAGAAGCCCAAAGCAGTGTCGGTGGCTCGGTTAATCTGATGGACGAAGTGGTCGTCAGCCGTCCCTTGAGCGCTGTCGAGGCAATCGGAGACACAGGCAGAGATGATTTTCCCATCCTCAGAGGAAAGGAAGTTCTCATGCAGGCCGTCTATAAGGACTCTGTCGGGCAGGCATTCACCGCTGCCAAAGGTGGTTTTCGTGGGACTCTGGGAGAAGTGCTCGATCTGCCGCTTGCTGATGCGTTTGAGCGAGCCGTGCTGGTCGCCACGATGAATGCCGTTCTGAGGCACCTTGGCAAGGTCGAGGGAACAATTCACTGCAAGAACGACGGCCCAAAGAGATGTGCCGCTGCGATGGCCGATTGGATAAAAGATCAGGGCAAAAACCTAAGCAAAGAGAAGAGCAAAGAACAAGGCGCAAAAAAAGTGTGGCTGGTGGGCTTGCAGCCTGCGCTTCTGGAAGCCTTGGTTTGCGCCCTCGGCCCGGAAAGGGTCCTGGTCTCAGATCTGGCCGAGGCTGGATCGGTCCGCTGCCGGGTAAAGATTCTGGATGGCATGAAGGCAGAGGAGATTTTCGAGCAGTGTCAGATTATCTTGATTACCGGATCGACTCTCGCTAACGGCACTATTGACGATCTGATGGAAATGGCGGAAAAGCATGAGTGCAGAGTCGTATTTTACGGAAGCACGATTGCCGGAGCTGCATATCTGCTCGGTCTGGAACGATGGTGCCCTTGCTCGATGTGAGTCAAGCTCGATCTGATTCAAATGCGGTTCAGCAATTTTTACCTAAATTTAATTATAAAAATTACTTATTATTATGGGGTGCAATTTTATGCAAGAGATTGATTCCACAAATGCCACACTTCTGCCAAGCCAAATCTTGGAGGAGAAGGTATGGCAAAAGAACCTTTGCTCCGGCTGCAGAGCCTGCATCGCCGTGTGTCTTGCCGATTCACTGGCTTATGATCACAATCGCAATTGCCCGGTCCAGGTCAATCCCTGCATCGACTGCAAAGCATGTCTTGACGCCTGCCCGCGCTTGCCTGACAACCTCGAGATGATAGTCTCTCCGGAGATCATCGGACCGTACCTGGAGATCAAGAATGTACGATCCAAGGAGAGCTGCTCCCGCTTCCAAAACGGAGGAGCGGCCAGCGCCCTGCTCGCCGCTGCGCTGGATGAAGAGCTGGTAGATTGTGCCCTGATCATGGGTCTGGACCGCTGGTCGCAAAAGTCTCATCCGCGCGTGGTCTGGGATTCGGGAGACCTGGAAAAGTGCGCAGGAAGCAAATACACCAGCAACGATGTCTTGGAGTCGGTCAAAGACCTGGTCAAAGATCAGCATGTCAAGAACATTGCCCTGGTGGGGACGCCCTGCTCGGTCCAGGCCGTGGGGCTGCTGAGGCGTTCATCCAATGAATATGCCGTCAAGCTCGCCCAAAAGGTGAGGTTCATGATGGGGCTGTTTTGCTTCGATGCATTCAATGATTCCGTAATCGAAAAGATCACGAACGTCATCGGCGAGCCGTCCTGGCGCATCGACAAACTGAGCGCAGGCGACGGACTGATGACCGTGACTCTGCGGGACAATAGAGTGAAGACAATTCCTCTGCCGGCCCTGGCCGAATTCATCAAACCGGGATGCAAAGGCTGCGGGGACTTCACGGCCCGGCTCTCGGACATATCGCTGGGGGGCCTCGGGAGCGCGCCCGGCATGAGCAGCGCCATCATCCGAACGCCGGAGGGCATGGGCCTCTTCAAGATCGCGGAGGAGTTGGGATACATCGAGTCATGGGACGGCGTGAGAATCGAAGCCATCGAGAAGATCGGAAAGATCAAGCTCAAGAGGAACGGATTTTAATCCACATTTTTATTTTATAAAAAGACTTGGGAAAAAAAATAAACGCGATTGAATATCGAGGCTACAGTCCTGTGTCTCCCGTTCTAACCGTGTAAGCTTGCTCAACGGGCAGCACAAAGATCTTGCCGTCGCCAACGTTTCCCGTCTGGGCGCTTCTCTGGATTATCTCGACCGCTTCGCTCAACCTGTCATCCTCTACCACGGTCAAGAGCATGGTTTTGGGCATGTCATAGCTCTGACCGAAAACCTGGACGCCCTTCTGCTTTCCCCTGCCGTAGACATCAGCCCTGGTGTAGGGAATAAAACCGTCTTTTCCGAGCGTCGACGAAACTTTCTCCACCATCTCCGGCCTGACAAAAGCCATGATCATCTTCATGCGAATCTCCGGAATAATTTTCTTTATTTTGCATTATAAAAGGCTATTTGGGAAATGAGAGTACACTGGCATATGAGATTGAGAATAGTTCTGAAAATTGCATAAACGTTTTTTGGGCTCTCTAAATTCCTGATGCTCATAATACCTCATAATTCGTATGAATGTTTATTATTCATGCAGTATAGGCTCATCAAACATCTCAAATAGCTAAATATATCGTCAACAATAAGCAATCCTATGGAGGTGGTTGAAAGATTAAGCCAAAATTGAATCATCAGCACAAGGACCTCACGGTTGAATTCCGCTGCAAAGGCGGCTGTGCAATCGCAAAGCCGCCTCTGCAAGTGGCAGATCTCTAAAAAACGCAAGTCCAGATAGAGAGTCAAGGGATAATATGAAGGCATAGCTTTCGTCGGGGAATTTGGGCCCAGGAGATGGGCCTAAATCCCATGCCAAAAATAGAAGACATGGATAGATGGGATCAGAAAAAGTGTCAATTGAAGCGATTCGAATGAGACGATCAGAATAAAACAATTCAATTGAGACGATTCGAATGGAAATTCAATTGAGAATCAACTATTGGAGGGTGAGACTATAGAAGAAAGATAATAATATCTCAATCTTGGCGACACCTCGTTCCTCATTAGTGAAGTATGCAATTTAGCGAGCAGTTGAAGCTCCAAGCCAGGCCAGGCATGAGGATCACAAGCTCGGATAAAAGCCCTTCAATTGGCCATTCCCGGTAAATCGGCCCCGAGCTTATCCGATCCATGCCGGTCGCCTCCTCAGTATCGTTTCTATACGAACAAATTTTTCGAATCCGGCAGGCTTGGGCCTCTCGGCAGGTTCCTCTAGCTTTCGAGGGCAAGGGACAATTGTCCTTTGTATTGGTGCTCACACAAACTATAAAGAACAAGAGTGCCTTATTGTATAGGGTGAAATAAAATGAAAGAAGAGATATTCTTCGGCGAAGGAATGGCCAAGGTCAAGACAGACTATCCTGATCTGTACAGTGCCATCGTGGGATTGAATCAGGCAGCCTACACCGGAAAGGTTGTGGACTACAAGACCCAGAAATTGATTGCTCTCGGCATCAATGCCGCCAATTCCGATGATCGGGCCGTGAAAAAGCAGATGATGAGCGCCATGAAGGAGTTCGGCATCACCAAGGATGAGATTGTAGATGTGCTGAGAGTGGTTCTCCTGACATCCGGCATGCCGCCGTTCACCAAAGGCATGAAGATACTATATGAGCTGCTGGAGAAATGAATAGATGCGTGCATCTATTGGAGATGCCAAAAGCCAGTTTGCTTTTTTCTAAAATAACTCCAAACAACCGATGGCCGCTGTTATGCCTGGTCTGGCAGGCATCCAAAGAGGCCATCAAACTCTCTAAACGATATCACTGAAATGACTTAAATATTGAGAAGCAAAACCTACAGGCAGAGTAATGGTTATGCTTGGCGGAGTTGAAACAAGTTGCAGAGATATTCGCTTTTTGTCCTGGGGATTGCGCTGGCACTAGCGGCGATGACTCAGTCCTTTGGAACGGATGCCAAATGCCCGCCCGGAGGCTGCAGCAGCGGGCAAGATGATTGGCAGAAAGCAGCGCAGGAGTTCATAAATTCGGATGTGCCCGGCATCGAAACCTCTTCGAGCACAAATTCAGGCTCCGGCAACTTCGACGCCGGGCAGCCGGTGGGCAGCAGCGTGAGCAGCACAAGCAGCGGCACGAGCGGCAATACCAAGAGCAGCACGGTCAGTAATGCCGATTTCGTAGAAGCGGATTCGAGAGCCGGACTCTTTTTGAAGGGAGAGTATCTCAAGCCGCTGAGCGGTATATCTCAAAGCGATACAATGGTGGACGTCTCCAATCAGCGATCTAAAAATGACGGCAACATCATCGGCGCCATCAACATACCTTCCAAGAGCTTCCTCAACGACGATGGCACGCTCAAGAGCGTCGCGGATGCGGCCAAGGTTTTAGGGAATGCGGGCATCTCCTCCCGCGATTCGGTGATCGTTTACAGCGACAACTTCAGCTCCGGTGAATCGACATTTGTCTTCTGGCTTTTGCGCTACCTGGGGCATGAGGATGTCAGAGCTTTGGATGGCGGTTTGGAAGACTGGAAGAAAGCCAGCCTGCCCCTGGAGACGAAGCAAAATGCCCGCAATCCAACCGAATACACACCAAATCCAGAGCAGGAGCTTTTAGCGGACTACGATTATGTCACGTCAGGCAGCGCCCAACTGGTAGACGCCAGGGATTTTCTGGAATACGGCAAGGGCAGAATTCCCGGAGCCGCCTACATAGGCACCGAGAGCCTTCTCGAAGACGGCAGGCTCAAGAGCGGCTCGGAACTGAACGATACCTTTGCCAAATTGAAAATTAACCGCCCGGTCGTGGTATATTCCAGCGATTTCATGAGTGCGTCGTTGGTCTGGTATGCTCTGCAGCTCATGGGATTCGACTCACGCGTCTATTCCTGGCAGGACTGGCAGGCGCATAAATAGTTGGGAACCCAAAGCCTGGAGCCCAAGAGAGACGAGGCACCCGAGTTGACTTCAATGCGGCTATCCGTCGGTTCGAAAAGTGCAAATACTTTGCAAAACTGTCCATGCAAATAGTGAGGATTCAATGACCCGTCCGGGATGTAAAAATTGGCGGAGGACGAGAAAGATCGGCGCGGTCCTATTAGCCCTAGTTATAGTGGCGCTGCTCTTGCCTTGTGCTTATGCGGATATTAAGGTAGAAGGGTGGAAAGAGCAGCGCTATGATTATATTATTACCAACATCAAAGACTTTCCTGATTATATATTTCTGACCAGCAGCGCGATTCGAGGCTGGGAATATGCCTCCGTCCTCGACAAAACCGGCTCCTTTGGCGGCGGCTACAAGCTGGATGGATTCTATGTCCATGCCATTCGGTCCAGCGACTTTAATGCGGCGGAATTTTTCATCCAGAGGGATGAGTACGATCGGGATGTGGCTAATTGCACTGACTATTGCCTGAATAATCCGAAGATTGCCTCATCGAGCCTTTATCTGCCAAAGGCGGTATCCGTGCAGGAGACGATTCCACTGGAAAAAATCGAGGTCATCTTAAAGGTGGACGGAATAGCGGATCAGGTTCTAAACATTAGCAAGATGAAGATGCTCTACTACTACAACAATGGAACCGTAAAGGAGACGAGCGCTGAAGAGCTATAACAAGAGAGAGAACGGCTGACTGAATAAG
Source organism: Methanothrix sp. (assembly GCA_003857025.1). Lineage (GTDB taxonomy): Archaea > Halobacteriota > Methanosarcinia > Methanotrichales > Methanotrichaceae > Methanothrix. The sequence continues at coordinate 12,303 of RPOO01000026.1, read as the reverse complement.
ACCACGGAATAATACCGGCTTAATCATTTTTTGCCTGAATGGCAGCACTCTACAATCGCTCTGCATCGCTATAAAATCTCTTTGAAGCCCATTTGAAAGCCACTCGGAAATATCTATTGCCGGATTGTTGCCATGCATCGAATTTACGTCGCCCCGCAATATCTTCCCCTGGAATTCATGCTCTGGTTCTTCGGCCTGCCCGCGGCGTCTATGCTGATAATTTTGATCACTCTATTGAGAAGAAAGCGCCGGAATGGGCAGCACGAGCGGCAGCAATGAGAGCATGAGCCGCATTTGAGAGTAGCAGTAAATGGAGTGCATGAGCGGAAGTTGTGAGCGGCAGTAATGTAAGGCCGAAATGATGAGCACAAGCTGAAAACTGCGAACAGCAATGAAAAGCCACAATTGAGAGCATTAAAGCCAGCTATGAGTAGCAGGAAATCATGAGCTTCATTCAATCCCTGGCACTGGCATTAGTTTATACCATCGCCATTGAATTCGCAGTCTGGTTTGTCCTGATTCGCCGCGATCCGTTGAAGTTGCTCTGGTATTCGATCCTGGTCAACTCGTTCACCAATCCGCTCTTCAACTACGTTTACAACTACGAGATGGACCGGCTCTTGCTTTTGGAACTGGCTGTGGCGGCGGTTGAAGCGATCCTTATCAAAAATCTTCTTGAAATCGGCTATAAAAAAGCAATAATCCTTGCCTTTGCCGGGAACATTGCGTCGCTTTTAATCGGCCTCGTCATATTCGGATAGATCGACTCATTCAGGCTGCTTTTCCAGTGTATTTCTCTATATGATTTTTTACAGGTCTTCCTGTGAATTGTCTTCCTGAGAATTTCTTGCTAAGATATTCCTATCTAGGCCGATCTCCATCCAGGCCCAGGCCCAGATCACGGCCTCAAAGGCCCTGATCAGATCGCCATTTTCCAGAAAATAGTGAGAGTCGCGAATGTAGGCGGAGATGTTCTCCTGGAAATGCTCCTCACCGGAAACCGCGGCGAACAGGTCTTCCGCCTTCACCAGCCACTTTCGCGTCTCAGCTTCTAAATTTTCCTCAAGGCTCATGGAATCCTGGAATTCTTGCACTCGACAACCTTTGTCACGCGCTTCTCGTCCACGTCGACCTCGACCATAGTCTTGACATTGAATCCGATGGCAGAGAGCTTCTCCTGTCCCTCGCCGCGCTTGACTACCACCACGACGTCTTTGACGATGGCCCCTGCAACCTGCAAAGATTGCAGCGTGGCAAGCAAGGTTCCTCCGGTGCTGATCACATCATCCACGACAATGACCTTGTCTCCTTTGTTGATCCCGTTCAGGAAGAGCTGGGACTTGGAATAGCCGGTTACCTGGCTGACCTCGATCTCACCGGGCAGGCCGTACTTGCGCTTGCGAATAATCACCAATGGGATGTCGCAGATCAGGGAGAGGGCAATGCCGATGGGAATTCCCATAGCTTCGACGGTCACTATCTTGTCCACTTCCAGGTCGGCGATGCGTACGATATTTCCCACGACCTCTCGAATCAGATCCGGCTTGACCTCAGGCACGCCGTCAGTGATGGGATGAATGAAATAGTTGTAGTTGCCCCGCTTGAAGACGGGAGCCTCCAGTAATGATTTCTTTAGCCTTTCCAGCATAGTTAACTACACCCGTTACTTATCATTCTTAGCTGTATCGATTTTTGGCCGTTTTTGACGGCATGGATTTCATCAGTATGGATTTGCTCTGATGATTCTTGATTTTATAGATGTTGACTCATGAACTCTCGATAGCCGAGCTTTGCGCCACCTGGACGTCTGGTCGAATAAAGAGCAATATGTCTGAAAGGGAAGCTATATTTCGGAATAGCTTCATAGCCAATTCCCAGGTGATCCTTTTGACGATAGAGCCCAGCTTCGCCACTCGCTGCGTTCATGCCGGTGAGGGACATAACCCATACGGCACTCATGCCACGCCCATCTATCAAACCTCGACGTATGTCTTCGAAAGCGCCGAGCAGGCGGCTGCGACATTTTCCGGCGGACCGGGATACAGATACATCCGCTCCGCCCCGAATACGCCCACCCATGCGGCATTCATCGACAAGATCAGCTCTCTGGAAGGCGGCGAGGCGGCTCTTGCCTTCTCTTCCGGCATGGCGGCAGAGACGGCTGTGCTTCTCTCCCACCTTGCAGCGGGCGACCATCTGGTCTCCGCCAACGTCATTTACGGCGGGACTTACGGGCTTTTCTCCACGCTCTTTCCCAAGTTCGGCATCGAGGTGAGCTTTGTCGATACCACGGAAATGGAAAGCGTGTCGGCAAGCCTGCGTGAGAATACAAAAATGATCTTTCTGGAGACACCCGCCAATCCCACCATGGCTGTCAGCGACATTGCTGCCATCAGCCGGATAGCGAGCGAGGCGGGAGCCCTTCTGGTGGTGGACAACACTTTTGCCACCCCATACTTTCAGCGACCGCTGCAGCTTGGCGCAGATATCGTGGTCGAGAGCTGCACTAAGTACATCGGCGGTCACGGAGACCTGCTGGGCGGCGTGGCTGTGGCGTCCGAGGAGCTGATACAGAAGATGAAGCGGCCATCGCTCCTGGCGGGCGGCACCATGGGAACTCATGAGGCATGGCTTTGCCTGCGCGGCCTGAAGACGCTGCATTTACGCATGGAGCGGCATCAGGAGAATGCCATGCAGCTGGCCAGGTTCCTGCAATATCATCCCAAGGTGGAAAAAGTCAACTATCCGGGGCTTGCCTGCCATCCCCAGCACCTGGTTGCGGCGCGGCAGATGAGCGGCTTTGGCGGCATGCTCTCCTTTGAGGTGAAGGGCGGAGTTGAGGCAGGGCGCATCCTCATGAACCGCTTGAAGCTATGCAGCCTGGCGGTGAGCCTCGGCTCGGTGGATACCCTGGTTGAGCATCCTGCATCCATGACCCATGCCGTCATGCCAAAGGAAATGAGGGAGCAGCTCGGCATTGCCGACGGCCTGGTGAGAGTCTCGGTTGGAGTCGAGGGCATCGAAGATATTGTGGCGGATCTGGAGCAGGGACTGGACGGCATTTAAGCCATCGAGGTGAGATGCTGATATGAGCCTATTGATATGAATAATCCATGCCAGCCATCGATGCTTTTTTATTTCTGCAATCAAGAACGCGAAGATAGGATGGTCTCCATGATGCGACATTTCCCAAAATCCGCGCGCTTTTTGCCTTCTTTAGCTTGCCTTCTCCTGGCGGTCTCGATTTCAGCAACTGCATTTTGCGGCTGCGCAGACGCTTATGCCGATGCTAAACTGTATCTTCCTGGAAACTGGAATGTGCTGGCCGAGCTTGTGACATCCAACGCGGAAAATCTCAATGATCCTTATGCGCCAAGACCGGGGAATCTGAAGACCGATACCTGGCGCATTCAGGACTCTGTTGCAGGGCCGATCCTCACCGGCAGCAGCGGGTCCGTGCAGGGGCAATACACGAACGGCGGTGCGGTCTTTGAGGGCACTTACCCCTTGGGTTCCGGCGTCTACGTGGCGATTAAAATCGACTGCGTCATGGACAGCACGGCATCCATGTACGGAGCCAATGAAAATGATTATTGGGGGACGAATACAGTGACGGGCGAGATGATAAAGCTCGGCATCGAGTCATGGAAATTCAGGGCGACGAAGCTGTAACGGTATCCCAGAAAATGCCTGGAGGTTGAAGGCTGAAACCCTGGCAAATCTTCAAATAGATGCATAAATCAGAATTGTCATTGATGATGATATGAGCGATGACGGCATTGAACGCAGGCAAGCCGAGAATATTTTGCGAGAAGATAAGAATACCTCAGAAAAAGGTATTGCTCAGTATGAACAGATCTTCTCAATGATATCGGACATCGTCTGGCGTTTCGACGTCAATGCCGATGGAAAATACATCGACGCCTATATCTCGCCGGCTGCCGACAGAATGCTGGGCTTGCCTGATGGCACCATAGGAAACGACATTGATAGATTCATTTTCCATATTCATCCAGACGACCTGCCGATGGTTCTCGATACACTCTCCAAAAGAGGACAGACACTTGATAAAGAGAAAAGCGCAGAATATCGTTTGCTGAAAGCAGACGGCACAGCGATTTGGGTTCTTTCCAAGGGTTCGGCTTATCGCCAGACGGACGGCCAGGTTACCGTCTTTGGTACCACCTGCGATATCACCAAGCAGAAAGAAGCCAATGAAGCGCTGCGGAAGAGCGAAGAGAAATACCGCCAGTTGATCGAAAACAGTAATGACATCATCTATACGTCCACCACAGATGGCGTATTCACCTTTGTTTCCCCCAGTTGTATCGCACTCTTGGGGTACCCGGTAACCCAGGTAATCGGACAATCATTCCAGCAATTCGTACATCCGGATGATATTGCGAGGTGCATGGAATTCCTGCACGCTGCGATCGGGACTGGACGACGGCAAACTGGCATCGAATACCGCGTGCTGCATGCCGACGGGACGTGGCGTTGGCTCAGCACAAGTGCAGTTCCCTTAAAGAACGAAGCCGGTGCGATCATTGGTTTTGAGGGTAGTGCTACCGACATCACTGAACGCAAGAAGGCAGAAAAGGAGGTTCAGTCCCTTAAAACACAAATAGAGTTCATCCTGGGTGCCACCAAAACCGGACTGGACATCATCGACGCAAAATTCAATATCCGCTACATCGACCCGGAGTGGCAAAAAGTTTACGGAGATCCAACCGGGAAAAAGTGCTATGATTATTTTATGGGACGCAATAAATCCTGTCCGGGGTGCGGCGTTCCAAATGCGCTCCAGACCAGGACCGTCGCCGTCACGGAGGGCGTTCTGGTAAAGGAGGGCTCCCGACCGATTCAGGTTACAACTATCCCGTTCCAAAACGACGCGGGAGAATGGCTTGTGGCCGAAGTCAATGTGGACATCACCGAGATTAAACGGGCCGAAAAGATGCTGCGCCTCCAGTATGACCTCAGTCTTGCGCTCAATTCCAGCGGCGACCTGCACCAGGCACTCAAGCACGTCCTGGAGACCGTTCTGCAGTTAGATGGCATTGACTGCGGCGGCGTTTATGAGGCAGATGGGGACCGCGACACGCTCGACCTGGTGGCGCAACGCGGGCTATCGCCACAGTTTGCAGCGCATGTATCACACTACGATGCCAGTTCCCCGAATATGCAACTGGCAAAAGAGGGCGAAGCTCACTTCGGGATATTTGCCGATATCAGCCCGACTATGGACGACATCCTCCAACAAGAGGAACTGCGAGCCATAGCTTTTATCCCTGTGATGAGCCAGGGACAATTGACTGCTGCGCTAAACCTCGCTTCGCATACTCATGACGAAGTTCCTGCCAGCACTCGTTACATGCTTGTGACACTTGCGCTGCAAATAGGCAATGCCTTGATGCGCCTTCGTTCAGACGCCGCGTTGCAGGAGAATGAGTTAAGGCTGAGGACTATTTTCGACACATCCAGCGCGGGAATAATTGTAGTTGATACAGAAGGGCGGATCGCCCAGGCAAACCAGCAGTTAGCCGAGTTGTTTGCATGCCCGCTGGAGGAAATGATAGGCACTCCATATCCAGCTTTTGTTCATCCTGATGAACGCCGAGAGGGAACAAATATCCTGCAAGCGATGCTGGAAAACGGGCTCGATACTATCTATACAGAGCGACATTATCTTCGCAAAGATGGCAGCGATTTCTGGGGATATTTAAATGGCCGCCGCATGGTTGGGTCGAACGGTGAGTTCACGGGTTTGCTGGGTATCATATCAGACATAACCGACCGCAAACGGGCAGAGGAAGAGATTAAGTCAAATCTTGAGGAGTTGAAGAGAGCCAAGACGCTGATTCAACAATCAAATTCGCTGCTTGAGGCAATCATGGCAAGCCCAAATAATATTGTCGTTTTCGCGTTGGACAAAGACTACAGATATCTGGCTTTTAATCAAAATCATAGAAAGACCATGTTGGCCATTTGGGGGGTAGACATCGAAATTGAGGCTAATATGCTTGATTACATTTCAGATATAGCGGACCGCGATAAGGCAAAGCGCAACTTTGATCGAGCCCTGGCAGGCGAGAACTTCGTTATTGTTGAGGCATATGGAGACAACAATCTGCAGCGCCGCTATTATGAAAACCATTACAGCCCCATCAGAGGAGGAGACGCATCCTTCATTGGACTGACAGTATTTCTGTTCGATATTACTGACCGTAAGCGCATGGAGGAAGAGCTGCAAAAAACCAATGAGGATCTGAAAATTGCCATTGAACAGTCCAATGAATTAATCAAGCAGGCCCGTAAGGCCAACGCCGCCAAGAGCGAATTCCTGGCCAACATAAGCCATGAGATCCGTACGCCCTTGAACGGTGTCATCGGTATGATAGGATTGCTGATGGATATGGACCTCAATTCCGAGCAGCGCGAATATGCACAAATCGCTCGTATCAGTGGTGAGACCCTGTTGTCTCTCGTTAATGAAATCCTGGATTTCTCCGCGATCGAAGCCGGCAAAGTGGGGCTGGAAATCCTGGACTTCGACCTTCGCTCTGTGCTGAAGAATACGACTGATTTTTTGTCCATCGACGCTCACAAGAAAGGGCTGAAGCTGGACTGCCGGGTTGAGAGAGAAGTTCCGTCTCTCCTGCGCGGGGACCCAGGAAGGCTGCGCCAGATTCTAGTCAACCTGGGAAGCAATGCAGTGAAGTTTACCGATAAGGGCGAGATCGTCATCCACGTCAGCTTGGAGAGCGCAGATGAAAGAACAGCTACGCTACGCTTCTCAGTTAGCGACACAGGCATCGGCATTCCAGCAAATCGAAAAGAGATTCTCTTCTCACCCTTCACCCAGGCGGACGGCTCCACCAGGCGCAAATACGGCGGAACTGGTTTGGGACTGGCCATCTCCAAGCAATTGGCGGAATTGATGGGTGGAAGGATCGGTGTGGAGAGCATTGAGGGAAAAGGGTCCGTCTTCTGGTTCACTGCCGTGTTTGAGATATCTCCTGCAAGCCAGCTATCTTCCACGGTGGCGCTCAGTGAAATCGAGGGTGAGGGGTCTATGGAGCGCTCTGCAGCCACGCCTGTCATCTCCGAATCCGTTAAGCGCAAAATACGCATCCTTCTGGCAGAGGATAATCCAGTAAACCAGAAAGTGGCGCTGGCCATGCTGAGAAAGATGGGTCACCAGGCGGATGCAGTGGCCAATGGTCAGGAGGCAGTCAATGTGCTGCAGACCGTTCCGTATGACATGGTGCTGATGGACTGCCACATGCCTGAGATGGACGGTTTCGAGGCCACCCGTGCCATTCGCCTGGAAGGATCGAAGGCCCTCAATCCACATATTCCCATCATTGCCTTGACCGCTTCTACCATGGAAAGTGACCGGAAGAAGTGTATTCGAGCAGGAATGAACGATTTTATCGCCAAACCGGTCCTGAAAAGAGAATTGGCAGAAATGCTCGCCAGATGGATGGCAGTAACGAAGGGCGAGGACCTGAAGCCCGAATAGGAATCTAATGACAATTCAAGCATAAATCTTTAAAATTATTGGGTCAGAATTATCGTTCAGGATCACTCAGATGCGATAAGGGATCTTGATGGGCCAGTATGATCAAGACAGCCGTATAAATGTAATTTCTGAATATACGTTTAAAAAATGAAGGGAAGTAATAAGTACTGATAGGCAACTAATAAATAACCAATTGATAGGGAGATAAACTATGTACTCGCGGGCCTCTTGGATAAGATTCATTATCGGACTTCTTCTGATAGCTCTTCTTGTCGCGGGTTCTTTGGCGGCTGAAGAAGAGATGTCCAAGCAAATTCTGATTCTTGCCTCTTATAATCCCGGCTTGAGATGGACCGATTCCGTTGGCAGCGAGATAGAAAATCAATTATCCATATACTATCCCACGGCAGAGTTTTCTTTTGAGTATATGGATACCAAGAAGCAGGCACCCACAAAGGCCCGTCTGGCCGAATTATTGGAATTATATCAAAATAAGTACAAGAATCGCCATTTCGACGTAATCATCTGTTCGGATGACGATGCCTTCCAGTTCCTGCTTAGCAACAGAGATAAGGTGTTTTCCGGTAGCCCGATCGTCTTTTGCGGAGTAAACTTCTTTGAAGACAAGATGCTGGGCGGCAAGAAGGGCTTTACGGGCGTAGTGGAGGCGTTTGATCTGCCAAGTACCCTTTCTCTGATGCTCAAACTTCATCCGAAAACGAAGCAAATCGTTATGGTAAACGACCGGACCACCACCGGCAAGGCCAACAGAGAGGTTATGAACCAGACCCTTCCCCTCTTCGGCAAGAATGTCAGCTTTGTTATCTGGGATAACATGACGGTAGAGGAGCTGCAAAGGAATGCATCTGCCCTGTCGGAGGGCAGTTTGATCCTTCTTCTGAATTACAATCGCGATCGAGAAGGAAAAGTCTTGACTCATGAGGAGAGCGCGTGGCTTCTTCGAAGCTCGAGCCCTGTTCCGATTTATGGGACGCGGGACGTCTACATGGGCTTCGGTGTGCTCGGTGGAGTGATTACCACCGGCCCGGTTCAAGGCAGCCTGGCCGCAGATCTTGCTCTTCGCATTCTGCGAGGCGAATCGGCGGACAAAGTCCCGGTGGCAAAAAAGCTACCAAACTCTTACATATTCGATATGATGGAACTGCGGCGTTTCAATATCAGTCGATCAGACCTTCCGCCGAAAAGCATCATCGTTAATCAGCCGTTTCACTCTCGCGCCGATTTAAGCGGCAAGAACCTGAGCGGCTTGGATCTGTCCGGTACGGACTTGAATCAGTCCGAACTGCAAGGATCAGATCTTCGCGGGACGAACCTGAGCCGATCCTTTTTGATGTATGCCACCATCTTCGACGCCAAGCTTATCGGAGCCAATCTCAGTGGTGTATTCATGCCAGCCGTCGATCTTCACGGTTCCGACCTCTCCCATGCCGATCTCAGAGGTGCCTATTTGCCCATTAACTATTTGGTATACGCAAATTTGACCGGAGCGGATCTATCAGGCTCCTTTATGGATCAGACCATGATGGATAATTCAACTCTGGTCGGTTCCAAGCTGAATGGCGCCAGCTTATGGGCTGTGAAAATTAGCTATGCAAATCTAACAGGAGCAAGTCTCGTAAAAGCGTTCATGGATCGTGCCACCTTCCAGAATTCCCAATTGAATGGTGCGAATCTAACCGGAGCAAGCCTGGTCGGGGCGAATTTGATCAATGCCAACGTCTCCAATGCAGACATCTCCGGGGCAGATATCTCCGAGGCCCGCTGTGGAGGCGCAAATTTTTCTGGCTCCAAGCTGACCAAATCAATATTGGGTTTTACCAACCTAACCCATACAAATCTTCGCATGGCGAACCTCTCAGGCTCGTATCTTGTTGCTTCGAATCTGGATGATTCCGATCTCACGAAAGCGATTCTTACCGACGCGAATCTCGAAAATGCCTTTATGCACCGAGTTCGGCTTGTTGAGGCAAAGCTATCAGGTGCTAGTTTGCCCGGAGTGCGCCTGGACGATTCCAATCTATCTAATTCCGATCTTGAAAATGCCGATCTGACCGGTGCCTCGCTCAGCAGCTGCAATCTGACTGGTGCCAGTCTGAATGGAGCCAGGCTTTTAGGTGCCGATCTTAGCCTTGCGATTCTGGAAGATGCATATATGACCCGGACTAACATGGTAGGTGCCAAAATGAGTTGGGTGGATATGGTCGGCAGCAGTCTCATAAATTGCCAGTTCACCAGAACAGAACTCTTTGGAGCCAACCTTAGTAATTCCGACCTGACCGGCTCGGACTTTACCCGAGCATATTTGGTGAGGGCAAATCTATCGGAATGCACCCTGAAGGACGTAAACTTGGACTATGCCGACCTCACCGGCGCAAAACTGGGAAATGCAGAACTTAGCAATGCCAGACTCAAGAACGTATTTCTAAATGACGCAGACCTATTGGGCGCGGATCTATCAGGATCTTATCTTTCCAGCATGACCCTTGAAAGGACTATTTTGCACAAGGCGAACTTGAGAATGGCCAGCATAATTTCGCTGAACTTTTTGGATACGGATTTCAGCGGTTCCGACCTAAAGGATGCTCGTTTTTTCCAGACTTACATGAATAACACCAACTTTTCTGATGCTGATCTGAGCGGTGCCGTCTTTGATACATCGGCCTTAAAAAACACTGATTTTAGAGGCGCTAACCTGAGTGGTGCCACCTTTGGAACGTCGGCCCTCGAAAATGCTGATTTTAGAGGCGCAAATCTGCTAGGAATCAAGTACGATTCAATAGCACTTAATTTTTTCGCGGTGTCCAAACTCGATGGAGCCAAGATGAGCGCCGATCTGAAAAAAGATCTCGAAAAATTGCGGTCAGGGAAAACGACCTGACTCGCCCTATTTTAGAGCGGGATTATCGCAATCTTACTTGCCAAATGTTCGAGCAGACATGCTAAAACAGATGATCAATGATACGGAAGCAATGCGGCATATCTTGACAAGAACCTTTATCATTTTCTTGGGATCTAATGAGTACGCACTCGTGCAACGTTGAATGGAGCTGGTCTGATGAAATGCGTGTCAATAACAGAGGCTGTAATTTTTTGTGCTGTTCTTTTTGTGGGCTTAGCTGGAGCGGATAATGCAGCGACCGTTAATGACTCTTCGGCAAAATCCGAGCTAAATGTGACTTTGCTCGATTTTGGCCCTGTTGGAGACCACGGCTGGACATACGAGGCTCACATGGGTGCATCCAAAATGGCCCGGAAGCTTTCTTATGTTAACCTCTCCGAGAAAGAGAACGCAGCAGGTCCTAACGCGCCCCAATTATTGAGAGAATACGCCGAAAATGGAGCCAAGCTGATATTCTGTCACAGCTCTGAGTTCAGAAATGCCATCCAAGAAGTAGCTCCTGAATATCCAAATGTCGTTTTCATGTGGGGCGGCGGGACAGAAAAGCTGGCTCCCAACGCAGGAGTTTATTACGAGCGGATTTATGAGGCTCAGTATCTTGCGGGAATCGTGGCAGGAAATATGACCAAGACGGATAAGATCGCCTTTGTTGCAGCCCTCCCCACGTCTCAGGTAATAATCGGCATCAATGCTTTTGCCAAGGGAGTCGCATCATCCAACCCAAACGCTACGGTGTATGTAGAGTGGATCGGAGGCTGGTATGATCCGGAAAAAGAGCGGGCAGTGGCCTTATCACTTATCAATAAAGGGTGCGATATCATAACCCATTGGTCCGATTCCGATGCCACGGGCCAGATCGCTGATGAGATGGGCACTTATTTCATATCTTTCGGCTCAGATGTCGGCAGGTTTTCTCCGCGTGTATATCTCACCGGAGCAATCTGGAACTGGGAACCCATTATGACTGATATCGTAGAATCCGTGCATAATGGGACATGGAGCGCTCATCCCTCGCAGGAATGGTGGTATGGCCTGGCAGAAGGCGGAGTAAGGTTGGCGCCCTTCAGCAAGCTTGTTCCCGGCAATATCAGATCTTTTGTGGACAAGATGCAAGAGGAGATTGTGCAGAAAGAATTGGCGATATTTCCGGGCATGAGCGATGAGGAACTGAAAACAATGTACTATCTCGAACCAAATGTTGCAGGCGAGCTGCCGAAAGCATGAGATTGCGCTACCTCGACACCAGCTTATGTCTGGGGGGTCGTAAGCGTTTTCCTTTTTTTTATAATAATTGATAGCGATTTCCGAGGCCTGGCATGGATGAACTAAGCCGGAGCGCAGCGACCCAGGTGTATGACCCATGTGTATATGTCTCAGTCTGATCTGTTAAAATTTAACCTTTATGTTGTACACAATCGTCTATATGATTCTTAAAGACCTTAGGTGTAACTATGGCCTGGAAGGAAATTATCGCAATAAGTTTGCTCTCGTTGGCAATCCTGCTGGTTCTGCCGACCGCAAGCGCATCGAGCACGTCCCTCTCAGATCTAAAATCCACCGTATCATCCTTCGATGATCCCCGCATGGATTCTGTGGACCTGGCCTTCTATCTGGCCTCCCACGATATCGATGCCACACCCAAAGGCAGCTATGTAGAGGTCGATCTGGATGGCTATATCTACAAGCTGACGCCCAACGGCTCGGCTCCGGGACTGTGCAGCATTGAAGCATGAGGACGCGATCGGCTTTGCCGACATAGCGGAGGGCTGCCTTCCAGGCCATTTCCCTCCTCTGACCCAAGCGAACCATTGACTTTTCGGAACGCCATCTAAAAGCCGTTTTAAAGCACTATCTATTT
>RPOO01000025.1 GCA_003857025.1 Methanothrix sp. | reverse complement strand
GTGAGCGATGCCGTCACACCACGGTGAGTGACGGGAATTCCCGCCAGCTCCGGCGCGGCAATCGCAGACGTGACACCGGGCACGACCTCGACGGAAATGCCCTGATCCAGCAGCGCCAGGGCTTCCTCCCCGCCCCGGCCAAAGAGGTAAGGGTCGCCGCCCTTCAGGCGTACTACGACGTTTCCCTCTTTTGCTTTCTCGATGAGAAGCTTGTTGATGCCGTCCTGAGAGAGCTTGTGCCGTCCGGCATTCTTGCCCACGTCGATCAGCTCCGCCTTCACGCCGTCCAGCATCTTCGGGTCGAGCAGCCGGTCGAAGAGGACCACATCCGCCTCTGAAAGGAGCCGCTTTGCCTTGATCGTCATAAGCTCGGGGTCGCCAGGACCGGCACCCACAAGATAAACCTTACCGCGCGCCAACTGCCTTCACCGCCTCATCTACCAGCTCTCGTCCGCCCATCTTCATGAGCCTGCTTCCCATGTCCGCCGCTGCCGCCAGAAAGTCACCTTCCAGTGCAATCTCTTCATCCAGCCGCACAAACCTCTTGCCGTCCAAGGAGAGAACCTCCGTCAGCACCCGTTCCGCCTTTCCCTGCGTGTCGGCATGAACCGCCATAGGCACGACGCACCCGCCGCCAACGGTTTCCAGGATTTTGCGCTCGATCATGGTCTCAGTTCTGGTGGGAATATCATCAATGGCTCTGGAATATAATTCTGCCTTCGTTCCCGTCCTGGCGACCACGATTATCGTTCCCTGGTTTGCAGACGGCACGAACCGCTCCGCATCCAGCCTGGCAAAGTCCATCTTCAGGCCCATGCGCTCCAAACCGGCCTCGGCAAGGACAATGGCATCATAGTCTCCCTGGTTTAATTTCCGCAGGCGCGTCTGCAAATTGCCGCGCAGGCTCTTTACTTCCAGGTCCGGCCTCGCTCGCCGCAACTGAGCCCCGCGCCTCATGCTGGATGTGCCGACCACGGCTCCCTGCCTCAGATCGTCCAAGCCCGTCGCCTTACCGCTTCTGCTAACCAGAATATCGTAGGGCGAGTCGCGCTTCAGCACAGCAGAGATGGTCAGCTCCTCCGGCCTTTTGGTGGGCAGATCCTTCATGCTGTGCACGGCCAGGTCGATCTCGCCGGAGAGCATGCGCTCATCGATCTCGGCCACGAAAACCCCCACGCCCGTGAGCTGGTGGAGCGGCTTGTCCAGGAAGACGTCGCCGCTTGTCTTAACCTGGACAGTCTCCATCTCCAGGCCCGGAGTCGCAGACAAAAGCCTCTCCCGCACGATCTCCGTCTGGCGCAGGGCCAGAGGGCTGCCGCGGGTCCCGATGATCAGTTTTTCAGACAGGACGAGAACGCCTCCAGAGTGGTTTCGATGACTTCTTGGGAGTGAGCAGCGGATATGAAATCTGTCTCAAACTGGCTGGGCGTGATGAAGATTCCCTTTTCCAGCATGCGCCGGAAGAAAGCCAGATAGCCGACTTTGTCGCACCGCAACGCTTCGGCATAATTTTGAGGCTCAGGCCCGAAGAAGATCTTGAACATGCTGGCGATGCCGACCACGCTGTAGCCCAGCTTCAGGTCTTCCACGATCTCAGTCAAGCCTTTTCGCATCGTTTCTCCAACAGCATTCAGCTTCTCGATGGTCTTTTCCTTTTCCATTGTATCGAGGGTGGCCATTCCTGCTGCCAGAGAGACGGGGCTGCCGTTGAAGGTTCCCGCCTGATAAATGCCGCCGCTGGGAGCCACCTGCGAGATCAGGTCGCTTCTGCCGCCGAAAACCCCGATGGGAAATCCGCCGCCGATGATCTTGCCGAGCGTCGTCAAGTCGGGCGTCACACCATAGTACTTTTGTGCGCCGCCGAGCGACAGCCGAAAGCCGGTAATGACCTCGTCGAAGATAAGAAGAACATCATGCTGACGTGTGAGTTCCCGTACCGCTTTCAGATAGCCTTCCGCTGGCAGCACCGGGCCGATATTGCCCAGGACCGGCTCCATGATCAGACAAGCTGTCTCGCCGGCAAAGCTTTTCAGGACTTTTTCCAGAGCGTCAAGATCGTTATATGGCACCTGCAGCGTATTCTTGGCCGTGTCCGCCGGAACGCCGAGAGAGTCAGGAATGCCGAGGGTCGTGGCTCCCGATCCCGCTTTGATCAGAACGCTGTCGTGAGCGCCGTGAAAGCCGCCTTCGATCTTGATGATCTTATTCTTGCCCGTGGCCCCGCGAGCCACGCGAATGGCGGCCATGGTGGCCTCGGTACCGGAGCTTACGAAGCGCATCATCTGCATACTGGGGTACAGGCCGCTGATCCTTTTCGCCATCTGCACTTCCAGCTCGGACGGCGTCCCGTAAAGCCAGCCCTTCTGCAGCTGGTCCGCCACCGCCCGGGCAATGGCAGGATGGCGGTGCCCCAGAATCATGGGGCCGTAAGCCAGACAGTAATCGATTAGCCTGTTTCCATCCGCATCCCAGAGATAGGGGCCTTCTGCACGTGCCGTGTAAAAGGGATAAGGCGAGATGGCCCGCACCGGGCTTGAGACGCCGCCCGGCATTAGAGCGCGGGCGTCGTCGAAGAGCTTGATCGAAGAGTCAAAACGCATTAGAGGAGCACCGATCAATCATCTCGGGGTTTAGATTAATCAAACTTGCGATTCCCTGCTACGTTTTCTTTAAATCGTGATCCTGCACGCACTCCGCGGGCCTTGTGGGCTCCCTACTATTATTATTCACGAAAAGTATATATAAAAGAAACAACAAGTTTGAACTATATTAGTATAATGGAACAGTAATGAGAATTGGATAGTTGGAAGAGGCAAAGTAAGGCGGCAGCAAAGCAATAATGACCAAAAAATATCTTGGAAGGGATGGCACGAGTCAGGAGCCTGCCGCCTTCCAGGCTGCCTCTTCCGCCCGTTTTATGACCAGGCGGAGCGAAAGACCAGTCTCGTCTGCGATCTTTTTGCAGTCCTCGTACTCCGGCTTGGCGTTGATCAGACTACCGTCCATCCGGCTGACTTTGATTCGCACCCAGTAAGAGCGCCCGGAAAATTCTACATCCACCATCGTCTCCTCGCGCTCCGCCACAAAGCGGTGCAGGCTGGGAAAGACCCGCACGCCTAGAGATCCCGTCTCTCTGATGATGATCCGGGCCAGCTTGTCCATCTCCTCATGCTTGGCGATGGCTCGGATCACGTTTCCGCTGCGCCCTTTCTTCATCAGGGCGGGCAGGATGGAGACATCGAGAGCGCCTGCATCCATGAGCAGCTCGATGAGACGGCCCAGCACTTCGCCGGTCACATCATCCACGTTGGTCTCCAGCTGCACCACGCGGTCGCCGTGCGGCCCGTGTTCATGCCCGCCCACATGCTCGACCTCATGTTCGGACATTTGACCCAGCTCATGCTCATACTCATTCTTATTTTGCTTGTGCCCACTTCCTCCCGCCATCTTCTGCCGCTCGGGAAGGACCTCGGCGATTATCCCCCGCAGCACATTGGGCAAATCCAGATCCCGCTTTCCCGCGCCGTAGCCCACCTTTTCCGCCCGAATCAGCGGAAACTCAGGCAGGAATTCATCGACGAGCACCGCCAGCAGGGCCGCGCCCGTGGGCGTGAGCAGCTCCGACTGCACGGGCCCGCCCTTCCAGGGCATCTCGCGAGACCGCAAAATCTCAAGCGCGGCTGGCCCCGGAACCGGCAGAAGGCCGTGGGCCGATTTCACGTAGCCTCCGCCAACTGAGATCGACCGGCAAATGACGCGCTGCACCTTCAGGCTCTGCAAGGCCACGCAGCCTCCTGCGATGTCTGCCAGGGCATCGAGTGCGCCGATCTCATGGAACCTGATCTCTTCCTTCGGCACGCCGTGCACCCGGCTCTCTGCGGCGGCGAGAAGGTCGATAGCCAAAAGTGCTTTTTCCAGTGACACTCCCCGCAGGCTTGAGCCCTTCAGGATGGATACAGCTTCTGCAAGCGAGTGGTATCTCCGATCCGCGGTCACGGCGGCTCTGGCGGCCATGATGTGGCTGCGCTCCACTTGGGAGAAATCCAGCTTGCAGCCCACGGACTCGACCGCCTCGCGAACCGCGTTCAGATCAGCACCCAGGTCCAGGAGAGTCGCCATGATCATGTCGCCAGAGGCTCCGGCGCAGGGGTCGAAGAGAAGGGCTTTCATCAAAGCAAATAATTTTGTCTATGCCGATAAATACAAATTGGTCCTCTGCCTTAAATTGCCAGGTTATGCCATCGGAAGAAGACAATTGGCGCGGCTACGAATGGACAGCTCTCTCCGTCACCACCGTCGGCGCTCTCCTCGCTTCCATCCAGGGCTCAGCCCTGCTCATCGCCCTGCCGGAAATCATGACCCAGCTTCACGCCGGGTTCATGACCATCATGTGGGTGCTCCTCGGCTTCCTGCTCATCACCACCGCTCTTGTGCCCGTGGTGGGAAGGCTGGCGGACATGTTCGGACGAAAGCGCCTCTACAATGCCGGATTTGCCATATTTACTCTCAGCTCGCTGCTTTGCGGCCTATCTCAGCCCCAGTTCCTGGGCTGGGATCTTGTGGTGTATCGCATGATTCAAGGCGTGGGTGGTGCTCTGCTCTTCACCAACAGCGCGGCCATCGTCACCGATGCGTTTCGTCGCGGCAGGGTGGGCCTGGGTCTCGGAATTAACACCATCGCTTTTTCGGCAGGATTCCTGATCGGGCCGGTGGTGGGCGGCATCCTCACGGCCTTCGACTGGCGCTGGGTCTTCCTGATCAATGTGCCTTTGGGGATTGCCGGAACGATCTGGGGAATCCTGCGGCTGCGCGAGCCGGTCGCACTGCCCTTGCGGCAGAGTTTTGACTGGCTGGGGAGCCTCACCTTCACCGTCGGACTTGGCTCGCTCTTGCTAGCCGCGTCATTGGTCGCATTCCCGCTCATCGACACAGCTTATGTCTATGCCCTCTTTGCCGTGGGCGTCGTCGGTTTAGCTGCCTTCATTGTGGTGGAGAGGCGAGTCTCGCAGCCCATGATGGACTTTGGGCTCTTCGGCGAGAAGCTCTTCGCCTACGCCTGCATGGCCAATGCGCTCAACGGTCTTGCCCGCGGCGCTGTGCTCTTTGTGCTCATCTTCTTCCTGCAGGGACCTTACGGCCTGGACCCACTTTGGGCAGGAATCATGATGGCACCCTTCGGCGCAGCGTTCATGCTCGTGGGCCCCCTTTCAGGCTATCTCTCGGACAGACACGGCTCGCGGGGCCTGGCCACAGCAGGTCTGCTCATCTCCGGCCTGGGCTTGCTCGGCCTGAGCACCGTGGTCAGCACCACGCCCTACTGGCTGCTGGCGCTCTACCAGGCGCTCATGGGCGGCGGCTCGGGACTGTTTGCTTCGCCCAACACCAACGCCATCATGTCTTCCGTTGTGCCGGAGAAGAGAGGAACGGCAGCGGGCATCAATTCCATGCTCATGAACACCGGCCAGATGCTCTCCATCGCCATCGTCTTCCCGCTGGTGCTCAGCCGCATCCCTGAGGACGTTATGTTCCATGTATTCCTCTACGGCGGAGGAATGAGCGGCGATCCTCTGCTGGCCTTCGAGTCTGGGATACATGAGGCGTTCCTCGCCTCCTTCGCAGTTACCTTGCTGGCGGCTGCGATCTCTGCTATGCGCCCGGCCCACAGCTTCTCGGCTGCTCCGACTCTGCCTAAATCTCAATGACCGTTCCGGCGCTGTTGAAGACGAACCTGTCGCCGAACTCTCTGCAGAGCCGCCCAGCCGCCAGGGCCCAGTGCAGTGGGACACGCATGTGATTGATGAATGAAATAATTGATTGCTTAGATGATGCAACAATAATAAATACTAAAAAGAAGCACTACAACTACTAATAACGTACTTCAACAACAATAATAAATCAATGCAAACAGCGATTATAACAGAGGTGTTCTGCGATGTGCACGGTAGAGGATAACGATGTGGTGGATATGAGTAAAACTTGCAGGGTTCAGGCAATAGCTGAAGCCTCTGTCCCAGTTCACCCCGAAATCGATGATGATTTAAGCACTCTGCCCCCTAACATGCGAAAGCACTTCCTCGCTAGCATGGAACGCAATCGTGCAGCTTTCGCGGCGTTGGCTAAATTATAGCTTAAACGCGCGAATTCTTGCGCTTATCCATTTTATTATCTCTTCTATCACGTCATCTTTATCCACATCATCAGGAATTATTCCACCAACCCAACAAGAAAATCTAATCAACTCTTCTGTATCTACGTCGATATAATACCCATATTCACCAAGTATCGCGTCAGCCAGTCCGAACGCCGTTCTTTTATTACCATTATTAAATATATGCGAGTTTGCAGTATAAATCGCCAGGGAAGCTTTCATAATTGGGTCCGTTTCATAGTTAATAGCTTCAAGCTGAAAATAGAGATCTGAGCCCGCGCCTTCTCTAATACCTGGACGGTTATCTTCATCATTCTTGAGAATATGTCTATTCATTGCCAGGAGTTGTTCTTCAGTAATCGGGTCCATATCACCAAGCCTAGAGCCAATGAATGCTTTAGAGGTATCAACTTATGCATTTAGATGAGGCCCGACACATTTCTCCGATGATCATCTGCAGGAGCAATGCGTATTTGGCCGCAGCGATCCGCCTGCCGGATCTTGCGTTTTCGGTCGCCTTCGCCTTCACGCTCTTTGCGACGGCGAACTCTGCTTTGCGCCCGGCGCACAGCCTCTCGGCTGCTCCGACTCTGCCTAAATCTCAATGACCGTTCCGGCGCAGTTGAAGACAAACCTGTCGCCGAACTCGTTAGAGAGCCGGGCAGCCGCCACGGGCCCTGTGCAGTGGGACACGCCCAAAAGCCCGATATCGTATTCCCGCAGCGCCTGAACGGTTTTATCGAGCCGCGCCTTGGATCCAGCTCTGTTCGCATCCGAGAAACCAAGATGAGTCCCGCCGATCACGCTCGCAATCTTCTGCACGCCTGTGATTTTGCGGGCGTGCTCAATGGTGTTTATCAGACCGGAATGAGCGCATCCGAGAACTATAACCAGTCCCTTGTCCGAATCAATCGCTATGGCCTGGTCGTCCAGAAGTGGATCTATCCTCATCTCAGGGTCCAAGACCCGCAGATTCTCTTCAGGCTTCTCAAAATCAGTGATCCTGGGAATCTCGCCCAAAAGCCAAATGCCCGGCCCCAGTTTTTGCGGCTGGCATGAAACGCAAAAGCTCGCCCCCATCCGCTCGTAATCCTGGCGGCTCTTGATGAAGCCGATGTAACGCAGCTTTCCTTGCCTTTCGCTATATTTTGGCGCGAATGCATCGGGGTGGCAGTAGACACTTGTAGGCCCTGTAAGTTTTAGGATGCTCTCCAGGCCGCCCGTATGGTCGAAGTGGCCGTGGCTGAGGGCGATGGGCAGGCCGAATAAATCGACGCCAAGAGTCTGGGCATTGTGAGCCGCAGAGATGCTCTGCCCGGTATCGAAGATGAGGCGAGTCCCGTTCGTCTCCAGGTAAACGGAGAAACCATGCTCGGCGAGGATGGCCGGGGCCATTGAAGCGGTGTTCTCGCTCAAAGTAACGAGCTTGATAGACATGCAAAAATATATGTCTGCAACAGTTAATAGCTCGCGCCTCGATACTACTTCTTCCAGAACTCCGGCAGCAGCAGCACCAGCGCTGTCACAACCTCCAGCCGGCCAATCCACATGCAGAAAAAGAGCAGCATCTTGCCGGCAGGATGGATATCAGCAAAGCTGTACATCGGCCCCACGTGGCCAAAGCCGGGTCCGGCGTTCCCAAGCGTAGTTGCCACCGCAGAGAGCATGGTTTCGATATCCATACGCGGATCGTCGTAAGATATTATGGCCAAGAGCAATGAGGCTACGGCGAAGATGATCAAATAGGATGCCACAAATATGTTACTCGGTCGGAGGATCTCGTCCCTTACGGAAATTGCTCCCAGCTTGACGGGAATGACGGCTTTTGGATGCAGAGCATGAAAAAGCTCGCGGTATCCGCTCTTCAATATCAATAAGATTCTTACAACCTTGATAGCTCCACCCGTGGAACCGGCACAAGCGCCGATGATCATTAGCAACAATAGAATGAATTTGGCAGCCGTCGTCCATTGGTCGAAATCAGCCGTGGCAAAGCCGGTGGTGGTCATGATGGAGACTACCTGAAATCCGGCGAGCTGAATCTTGCGAAGAATGTCTCCCTCCAATCCGCCCCAAAGAACGATGATAGTGGTTGATGCAAGGACGATCAAGGTGTAGAATTTGAACTCCGGGTCCCGGAACAATGCTTTCCTATCGGTGGTGAGCATCTTGTAGTGCAGGGCAAAGTTGGCTCCGGCCAGGAACATGAATATAGTGATTATGGCGTCGACAATCCAGCTTCGATAGGCAGCAATGCTCGAGCCCTGCGGCGAGAAACCGCCCGTTGCCATAGACGCGAAGGTATTGCACATGGAGTCGAATAGCGGCATCCCGGCAAGACAGAGAAGCACAATCTCGGCCACGGTCATGAGGATGTAAACCAGCCAGAGCACCCTGGCTGTTTGCCTGATGCGCGGCGTCAGTGCGTCTTTGTCCGGACCCGGAACCTCCGCCCGGTAAAGCTGGCGGCCAGCCACACCCAGGCGCGGTAAGATGGCCACGAACAGCAGTATTATCCCCATGCCGCCCAGCCACTGGGCAAAGGACCGCCAGAAGAGCAGTCCCATATAAGTCTCATCCATGCCGAAGCCCGGCCTAAATATTGTGACATTTCCCGCAATGCTCTTTATGCCCAGCTCCAGATGATGGGCCAGGCTGCTGTCGGCCAGCGTCGCGTTTATTATCCAGTAACCTTCTGAATTGTACTCGGTGAGAATGGATGAGCCCGTGGTGGTAAAGGCAGACATCGACTCAAAGAGGCCGTCGATCATGCTGGTACCGAGAAAATAATAGGGCAGTGCTCCGAAGAATGCTGCGCCAAGCCACCCTAAACCCACGAGCGCAAAGCCTTCTTTCAAGCCCGGCTCCTCGTCCGAGGACAAGCGCCCCAGGAGTATGCCCGAGGCAAGAGTCAAGAGCGACGTCAGGGCAAATGAGATAACCCCGCCGGTCTCTCCATAGTAGGCGGCCACTCCCCCCGGAACTAAAAGCAATACGGCCAGGAGTTTGAGAAGAGATGCGAATAAGCGCAAAAATATCCGGATCTTCATGGAGCGGCCTCTCTGGCAATAAGTGCAGCGTTTACCTGACTTAGAGCCACTTTCCCTGTCATCCTGTTATAAAAAAGATATGCTTCGGACTTCATTTGAGTTTGGACAATTTATGTAAAGTAGCAAAGAAGGCAAGACTGATGCATATCAAAAAATATGAGATCAGCCGACAAAGAGCTTCTTCACCTTGGAGACGACATCGGGCATGGACATCACTAAGACGCGGTCTCCATCCATTATCTTGAAGTCGGCATCAGGCACAATAGGCTTGCCGCCTCTCAAGACCATGCCGACCATCGAATCCTTGGGCAATTCCTTGTGAATATTCTTCCCGATGATCTTGGTCTTGGCCTTGGCGATGAAGTCCACCAGCTCCATCCTCTCGTCGCTCAGGGTGATCACCTCTTCTCCGCCGATGGCCCTCTGCAGCACGACATCGGCAGTAACCTGTCCTGGGCTGATGGCCCGGTCGACGCCCACCATCTCGAAGAGCTTGATATAGACGCTTCTGTTGACGCGAGAGAGGATCTTTTTAGCTCCGAGCTGCTTCACCAATAATGAGCACAAGAGGTTCTTCTCGTCCAGGCCTGTCACTGCGAAGACCACATCCATCCTGCCCGCGCCCTCTTCCTGGAGGAGAGCCAGATCAGTACCGTCGCCGTTGAGGATCATGGTGCCGGAGAGCTGTTCTGCGATCTCGCCGCAGCGTTCTGCATTCTGCTCGATGAGCTTTGTATCTATCCCCATCTTCTCCAGCCTGCTGGCTAAATAGAACCCAACCATCCCACCACCCACGATCATCGCCTTCAGGGAGGTTTGGGATTCATGAAGCATGATCCTCAAATCGGGCAGAACATTGGAGTCGCAAAGAAGCATGAGATGATCGTTCAGGCGTATCTGCTCGTCATCTTTGGGGATGGAGATATCGCCTGCTCGATTTATGGCTACGATCTTGCAATTTTTGGGAAGGCTGACCTGAGCAATCGGACCGAGCATATTCATCTCCGGCGTTACCTTGAACTCGATAAGCTCGACCTTTCCTCCGGCCAGCTCCCGGTTCATGAGCATGGAGGGGAAGTAGAGAGCTCTCGCCATCTCCTCGGCCATGGCCAGCTCAGGGCAGATCATGTAACTGATTCCGATCTCTTTGCGGCCCTGGACCGGTCGATCGATGTATTCCGGATTGCTGACCCTGGCGATGGTCTGGCGCACGCCGAAGTGGTTGGCGATGATGCAGGTAATGACGTTCACCTCATCGTTGCCGGTGACGGCGACAACTATGTCCGCATTCTTGATGTCTGCGTTCTCAAGCAAACGCGCGTTGGCGGCATTGCCCATGAGCACTTTTACGTCCATCTCCTGCAATCTGGCACAGGCAACCGCGTCTCTGTCGACGACGGTTACATCGTGATCCTTATAAAGCTCGCTGGCCACGAGGAATCCGACCTCGCCAGCTCCTGTGATCAAAATACGCATACTATTTCCTCCATAATTCGGGAATGAATAATAAGAATATGGGCATCAGCTCCAATCGACCAATATACATGGCAAAGAAGCCTATCATCTTTCCGGCTGCAGACATCTGGGACCAGTCAAAGGTTAAAATGCCGAACGACGGTCCCACGCCGCCCATGCAAGCGGCAATGCCCGAAGCAACAACCGTCAGATCCACCCGTGGGTCGCTGGCAGAGACCATGGCCAGGCCCAAAGACAATGCCAACCATACTGCCAGGTAGAAGAACGAGTAAAACAGGATGGGGCGCAGTATCTCTTCCTGCACCCGAGAATTCCCGAGCCTCACGGACATTACCGCATGGGGATGCAGCATGTGAACCAGCTCGTTGTAGGTGTATTTCAGATCCACTAGCAAGCGCCCCACCTTTATGCCGCCGGCGGTCGAGCCGATGCAGCCTCCGATGAGCATGACCATGATCAGAGCCAGTTTCGCAGCCGTGGACCACTTGTCGTAATCCAGAGTGTTGACGAAGCCGCATGTTCCCATAAACGAGACGACCTGGAACGATGCCAACCGGAATTTGGTTAGCAGATCGCCCTGTATCCCGCCGAAGAATATCAAAACAACAGTTGCAGCGGCGAGGATGGTGAGCATAAACCTGAACTCCTCGTCCCGGAACCACGCCAGACGGTCTTCCGTGAGGACTTTGTAGTGCAGAGAAAAGCTCGACATGCCAAGGATTATGAAGACGGCCACAATCACCTCGATGATCGGGCTGTGATAGGCAACGAGGCTCGATGACTGGGGCGAGAAACCGCCAGTGGCCAGCGTCGAGAATGCCGTGCAGACAGCATCAAAAATCGGCATTCCCACCGCAACCAGCAGGACGATCTCCACAGCGTTAAAGAGAAGATAAACCCGCCACAGGATTCTGGCGGTCCCGGTAGCGCGGGGCGTGATGGTATCCTTGGACGGCCCCACTGTCTCCGCCCGGTAAAGCTGGCGGCCTGCCACGCGCAGCTGGGGAAAGACGGCTACTACCAGGAGAATGATGCCGAGGCCGCCGATGAGCTGCTGGAAAGATCTCCAGAAGAGGAGACCGTAGTAGGTATGAGTGTGAGTTACGTGAAGCGCAACATCGGCTCCTGCCATGCCGATCACAGACCCGGCCAGAACCGTTGCGATGCTATTGTCTGCCAGGGTGGCATTTACGATATAATATCCAAGGGCGTTGGATTCCGTAAGTATCGTCGCCCCCGTGGCTGAAAAGCCAGATATGGATTCAAAGAGAGCGTCCACAAAGCTGAGCCCCTGAAACACAAAGGGAAAAGATCCGAGGACTGTGGCACAAAGCCAGCCCAAAGTGACGGCTGCAAATGCTTCTTTGTAGCCGACATCGCCCTTTTCTCCAAGCCGCTTGAGAGCAATGCCTAAAGATACCGAGAGCAAAGACGTCAGGGCAAATGCCATGATTCCATCCGTCTCGTGATAAATTGCGGCAACGACTCCCGGCACCAGCAGTAGCAGGCCAAGGGTTTTCAGCACCGTGCCGATGATATCAAGGACAATTCGAATTTTTATATAAGACCCCTCCCGAAGCTTCGTCCCCGATGCTTAGAGTTCGAGGGAAGAAAGCCGGGCTTCGGACGCTTTGGATTTGACCCGACTTGCAGACGGATCATTACACCCAGCTTTGCGCAGGGGAGCTTGCAGCAAGATTCCTTTTGGTGAATCGGAAAAAGAGCCTGAATCTAAGCCGCTGTAGTTCACCATAGAGCAAAGCTGATGGCGATAAATATGACGGAATTCGGCTTCGTTGGGCCTGAATTCGCCAGGATGATTCATGATGATTCCCAAGGTTCGCAACCCCGAGAAAACCGACCTCATCAAATCAGAGTAGCCCGGCCATGCGGGCGAGCTTGGAGCACAGGCGTATACTGATTCCATTTGAGGCTCCAGTTTCCTGCATCTGAAGCTCGCCGCAGACGACATTTGAGGATATAAAAGTTTCCATCAAAATCACCTCCACCATAGCTGTGGAGATATTTGCGGAGATATTAATACTGAGATTCCGGATCTAAAATACTTAACAAAATTACAGCGATCCCAATGGATTTCTAGCGGACTTCCCAAGTAGAATAATAAAGCAACGCCATTAATATTGATTTTGCCTTGATCTGATTCAGAAGACCGAATACAATGCTAAAATGAATACGATGCCAAATAAAAAAAATGTTCCCTTCATCTCCTAAGCCTGCCCTCCTTTGTAGACTGCACGAATCTTTGGAGCAGGTCTTACAGCATGAGACACGGATGATCGCCCCGTCTTAGAATCCTTATCCATCCTCTGCTTCAGTATGCATTTGCCGTTCCTTATCCCGCCCAGCGGATTTTTAGGAGTTCCCATGGAGTTCATGCATCTTGCCATTACGGCTGCGCCCCTGGCCAGGCCGTCATCCACGAAGACCACGTTCTTATCCGGCTCATCGTAAAGTCCGAGCTTATCTATCTCTTCCAGGATTCGGCTCGGCTTGTTTCCGCTAATTCCCGCCCGCCCGGTGATGCCGATGGCCGTTTTGCAGCTCACGATGCCTTCTTCGATCCCCGCCTCGACCAGCCTTCGGACCATGTGAGATGATACTATATCCAATGTGCCGAAAAGCGCTTTCAGGTCCGTTGATTTATATAGCTCGCCGCCGATCTCGGACAGCTTGACAAGGTCGCTTCCGTTCACGCCCACATCGCAGCCGATCAAGACAACGTTATTCTGCTTGGCCGCGCCGGGATTCACGGGGACCAGGCCATACTTCACTCTGCTCGTCGGCACCTTCTCGATGATGACCAGATCGTCTATCTGCTTTGCATAATCCTTTGCATCTGCTCCATAATCGGGCTCTATGCCGGAATTGAAGATGTCCAGCGCCGCGCCCGTCCGTCGGTCCACAAGCCCAGTTCCCTGGACCACAGCATCATGGATCGCCCCGGCCAGGCCCAGGAAGTTGCCGATGGTGTGGGCATAGGGAAGCTCATCGCTCGTGACCCTGCCTTTGAGGGTGGTTCCGAAATCCAGAGAAAGACAGGGATTGCGAAAGTCCACGTCCGTCCATCGGCTGCCTTCCTTTATGCCCGCAGTGGCCAGCTCGCCCTCCATCTCATTGGCCACCACCTCAATTCCCGTTGAGCCTTGCGGTGGATAACAGGATGCTACAGCGCCATCGAAGACGACGCTATCGATCAGGGTGTAGGGCCTGAACTTCTCAATGATGTTGTGGATGGACATGGCAGGGGTCATGAGCCTGGGCGGCACGCCCGCCATGAGGCATCCTTGGGCCAGAGCCTGAATAAAAATGCCGATCTGATCAGGGGAATCAAGCTCAGCCACAACTCCCGTGGACCTCACCACGAAATGCAGATCGGTCTTTATGTCCAGCCGGGCTTTGTTGTGGCTTTCGATTAAGGTATCTCTCACCAGCTCGGCGATGGAATCCCTGGTGAGAGGTGTGCCGTTGAGGGTTTTAGCGAAGACTTCCTCGCCGAACTTCGGCTGCCTCACATCCCGGGTCATCTTTACGGTTTTATCCACAATGTAGGTCTTGCCTGTATCCATGTCCGTAGCGGTTAGGATGCACTTGGTGGTGGTGTTTCCAACCTCGACGGAAGCCACTATGTAGTACGGCCCGTTCTTGAGCTCAAGGTAGTTGACCTTCGGGCTCTCTGAGATTCTCGGTTTTAATTCATGGATTAAATGAAGGAAGCTCATACTTGAAGAGCGGTTTTTAAGGCCGGGTATATATCATTATGTGATCGCTTTATGGGCGCTCATCCATCTTTGGGACAGGAAAAAGATGAAGGGAGGAGGTGCGGCTAGGTCACGGATGCAGTCGTGGTGCGTGCCAGGGTTAGTGCGATGATGCTGGCAAAGGACTCCAGCAGCCTGCGCTGTTCCGGAGACAGGAGCCGTTCAGGCGCTCCCAGGCTCACGCCCATGACTCCCACTGTTACCTCCTTCGCATGAAGAGGCAGATAGAAGAGCGATGCCGATGACAGAGTCTCCGTACCGCGTCCTGCCGGCTGGTCGTGCTCAAAGACCCAGGTAGCCACTCCCAGCTTGCGTTCATCGAATATCATATGCTCGCCCATCTGGGCACGAACCTCTAGTTTTCCGTTAAAATCGGGCAGCAATATCATCACCTCGCAGCGGAAGGCCTCGGCGATCTCTTTGGCGGCATAGCGCAACAGCGATTCCTGATTTTCCGCAGCCATCAGATCACGGCTGAAGGCATAAAGGGCGGAGACGAACCGCTCCCTCTGCCGGGCATTCTCTCCCTGCCATCTGACCAGATCCGCCACAAAACTGGTGGCGATTCCGACGATGAAGAAGACGAAGAACATGGGCAGATAGCGCAGGTCTTCCACGGCCAGGTTAAGCTGAGGCGGCACGAAGAAGAAATCCAGGGCAGCCACGGCCAATACCGATGCTGCAAGACCCGCACGCCTGCCCCAGGTAATACCGCTATAGACCACCGGCAAGAGTAGCATCATTGCGGTGTTGATCAGGCCTAGCCAGGGATGCAACACCCAACAAAAAGCGGTCACCGTTGCGACGCTTGCCAGGCTGCCATAATACGGCCTCCAGCTCATCACTTCATCCGGCTCAGGTCTAGTCAACTCTTTTTCTTTGATCTCAGCCTCAGTGCTTCCTATGACCAGCACATGAATCGGCCCGCTCCGGCTGATGATCTCATTGACGACCGAGCCTCTCAGCCACGGGTTCCACAATCTGCGGCGCGGCAGGCCGACGACCATGAGTGTAATGTTTTGCGCCCTGGCAAAGGATAGTATCTCTTCGGAAATTCCGGGCCCGCTCAGGACCTGAACCTTTGCGCCCAACTCTTCCGCCAGCCGCATATTGCGTGCCAGTTGATCTTGAGCTGACCCGGCAGATGACCTCTCTAAAGGAGATTCCACATAGACTGCAAACCATTCGGCATTCAGGTCGGCGGCCATGCGCTGGCCTATGCGCACCAATCGCTCGGAGAGAGAACTGGTGCTGATGCAAACTAATAGCCGGGAGCCCGCCGGCCAGGGGCCGAGAATGCCGTGCCGGTCCATGTAGGAGCGCATGTCGTCGTCCACTTTGCGGGCGGTATAACGCAGCGCCATCTCCCGCAGTCCCAGGAGGTTGCCCTTGCGAAAAAATTGGCGCACGGCTTGCTCAGCCTTGGGCGGAACATAGACCTTGCCCTCGTTAAATCGCGCCAGCAACTCCTCGGGCGGCAGGTCTACTACCTCCAGCTGGTCGGCCATTTGCAGAATTCTATCCGGCACGGTCTCACGGACCCGAATGCCGGTGATCTGAAAGACGATATCGTTGAGGCTCTCCGCATGCTGGATATTCATGGTCGAGTAGACGCTTATTCCCGCAGCTAGCAGCTCTTCCACATCCTGATACCGCTTGGCATGGCGGGTGCCCGGTGCGTTGGTATGGGCCAGCTCGTCCACCAGAGCGATGGCGGGACGGCGTGCCAGCACACCGTCCAGATCCATCTCCTCCAGAACTATACCTCCGTGCTCAATTTGGAGACGCGCAATTATCTCCTGGCCTTCCAGCAATAGCTCCGTCTCATGGCGTCCGTGAGTCTCCACAAGCGCGATGACGACATCCACGCCATCCTTTTTCAGGGACTCTGCCTCTTCGAGCATCTGGTAAGTCTTTCCCACACCGGCGGCTGCGCCCACGAATATCTTGAGCTTGCCCGCCCGTCGCTCCGTCTTTTGCTCCTTTTGCTGCAGCCTGCGCAGCAATGCGTCGGGATCGGGGCGGCTCTCTTCCGGCATGTCATCACCTCCTTCTCGTCAGATCATCCAGTGCCAGGTTTAGCTTCAGCACATTTACTCTCTCCTGGCCCAGTATTCCGAACTGGGCAGGCTCGATTGTCTGATAGACCAGCAGCTTCACCTCCGATTCGGGAAAGCCTCTGGCTTTGGCAACCCTCGGCACCTGGAGCATTGCTCCTTCCATGCTGATATGCGGGTCAAGGCCGCTGGCTGAGGCCTCAACCAGGTCTGCCGGCACTGGCATATTTTGCGACAGATTATTCTCCATTCGAACCTGCTCAACCCTGCGACGCACCTCATCCATGAGTCTGGAGCTGGTTGGACCCAAGTTGCTAGCGCCCGAGCCGTTAGCGGCATAGCCTACAGCCGAAGGCCGCCCGTGGAAGTAGCCAGAGCTGGAGAAGTTCTGGCCGATAAGCTCGGAGCCTATGACCTGGCCGTCCACTACGATCAGACTCCCATCCGCTCGCTCAGGCATCGTCGTCTGAACTACGCCCGTTATCAAGAGCGGATAGACGAGGCCGGTAAGCAAGGAGAAGGCCAGGAACAACAACACTGCCGGTTTTACTTCTTTTATAATATCGTACATTTCCCCTCACTCCAGGTGCAGCATTACTACCAGGATATCGATCAACTTGATGCCGATGAAAGGCACAATCAATCCTCCCAGGCCGTAGATGAGCAGATTACGGCGAAGAAGCACGGCGGCGGTCGTCGGTTGATACCGGACGCCCTTCAGCGCCAGGGGAATTAGCATCGGAATGACGATGGCGTTGAAGATGATAGCAGACAGAACCGCGCTTGTGGGCGTGGCCAGCCGCATGACGTTCAACATGCCAAGCATGGGATACTCGGCTGCAAACAAAGCCGGAATGATGGCGAAGTACTTGGAGACATCGTTGGCCACGCTGAACGTAGTGAGAGCGCCGCGAGTGATGAGGATCTGCTTGCCGATCTCAACGATGTCCAGCAGCTTGGCAGGATTCGAGTCCAGGTCAACCATGTTGGCCGCCTCCCTCGCCGCCTGAGTGCCTGCATTCATGGCCACGGCCACATCTGCCTGCGCCAATGCTGGTGCGTCGTTGGTTCCGTCTCCGATCATCGCCACCAGGTGTCCCTCTCGCTGATATTTTCGAATGGCTTCCAGTTTGGCCTCGGGACGAGCCTGGCCTATGAAATCATCAATGCCCGCTTCCGCGGCGATGGCTGCGGCGGTCGTCGGATTGTCGCCCGTGATCATCACAGAGCGAATGCCAACCATGCGAAGATGCGAGAGGCGCTCCTTGATGTTCTCTTTGAGCACATCCTTCAGTCGGATGGCTCCGAGCACGCGGCTGCCCTCGGCCACAACCAGAGGTGTGCCGCCCTCCCTGGCAATGCTGTCCACAGCAGCTCTGATGCCTTCCGGCATCCTGCCGCCTTTGGCTAACACATATTCCTCGATGGCGTCGTGGGCACCTTTTCGGATCTCCCGGCCATCCCAGTTGATTCCGCTCATGCGCGTCTCGGCGCTGAAGGGAATAAAGGATGAGCCGTCAGGCGCTCGAATATCTCTGCCCCGAACGCCCAGCTTCTCCTTGGCCAGATCGACTATGCTCCGGCCTTCCGGTGTCTCATCGGCCAGGGAGGAGAGCATGGCCGCATCAGCCAGATCCTCACTCTTCTCGCCCTCGGCAGGAATGAACTCGGTTGCCATTCTGTTTCCCAGGGTGATAGTGCCGGTCTTGTCCATCAGCACGACATCAACGTCTCCCGAAGCCTCAACCGCCCTACCGCTCAAGGCGATTACGTTGTGCGAAAGAAGCCTGTCCATTCCGGCGATGCCGATGGCTGGCAAGAGGCCGCCGATGGTTGTCGGCATCAGGCAAACCAGAAGGGCCACCAGCACAGGAACGGTGATGGCAAGGCCCATGTACCCGGCAAAGGCGTCCAGGGTTACCACTACCACGATGAAGAGGCCGGTCAGTCCTATGAGCAGTATTTCCAGCGCCTGCTCGTTGGGAGTCTTCTGGCGCTTGGCGCTCTCGACCATCCCGATCATCTGATCCAGGAAGGTCTCGCCCGGATCGGCGGTGATGAGGATTGTGACCTTTCCGGAGAGAACGCGCGTTCCTCCCGTGACGCCGCAAAGGCTTCCGCCTGCCTCACGAACCACAGGGGCGGACTCGCCGGTGATGGCCGATTCATCGACCAGGGCAACACCCTGTGCGATTTCGCCGTCACTGGGAATGATCTCGCCGTCTGCCACCAGTACCCGATCGCCCTTGCATAGCGCGAGAGCTGAGACCTGCTCGGTGCTCCCGTTAGGAAGCAGGCGGCTGGCCATGGCCTCGCTCCTGGCTGATCGAAGCGTCTCGGCCTGGGCTCGACCCCGCCCCTCGGCCAGTGCTTCGGCAAAGTTGGCAAACAGTATGGTAAACCAGAGCCAGATGCTGATCTGTAGATCGAAGGCGTAGGCTCCACCACGCAGAATATCGCTGGCTGTGATCAGGGTCGTCAGGATGGCACCAAGCTCTACGGCAAACATCACCGGATTTCTCCACAGCTTGCGAGGATCGAGCTTGGGAATAGAATCTTTGGCAGCCTGAAGCATCAGATCCGACTGCCAGAGGTTGGACGTTTTGATCTTCATATCTTTTCACCTCAAAATGTCGTTCCCGCTTGCATGAGCAGATGCTCCAGTATCGGGCCGAGCACGAAGACCGGGAAGAAGGTCAGAGCGCCCACGATTATGACGGTGCCCACCAGCATGATCACAAAGAGCGGGCTTGCCGCCGGTAAAGTCGCAGAGCTTGCCGGAACTATCCTCTTTTGCGCCAGAGATCCGGCCAAGGCCAGAGCCGGCAGGATGGTAGCAAATCTGCCCACCAGCATACCAAAAGCCGTTGCCATGTTGTAGAAGACCGTATTGGCGTTCAGGCCGGCAAAGGCAGAGCCGTTGTTGCCGCAAGCTGATGCAAAGGCATAGAGGATCTCCGAGAGGCCGTGCGGTCCGGCATTGTTCAGGCTGGACAGGCCCTGCGGCAGAACAATGGCGACGGCTGCAAAGATCAGCAACGTCACAGACGGTGCCAGCAGGCCGACGACGGCCATGATCATCTCAAAAGGCTCCAGCTTCTTTCCGAAGAGTTCAGGAGTCCTCCCGATCATCAGTCCCGCCAGGAACATGGTCATGATGGCATAGAAGAAGATGCCGATCAGGCCGACTCCCACGCCGCCGAAGATGACCTCGCCTATGGCCATATTGAAGAGCAGGACCAGGCCCGCCAGCGGCATCAGGCTGTCATGCATGCTGTCGACGCCTCCGCAGGAGGTGACTGTGGTCGACTGGGCGAAGAGCAGGGACGGCACAACGCCAAAGCGCGTCTCCTTGCCTTCCATGTTTATGCCTCCGGCAACTCCCAGCTTCTCCAGCAAGGGATTTCCGGAGGTCTCAGCCCACAGGCCCACTCCAAGACCCATGATGTAGAGCACCAGCATCGATGCGAATATGGCTTTGCCTTGCGGATGGTTCTTGATCATAGACCCAAAGGCAAAGGGCAGCGAGGCTGGGATCAGCAGCATTCCCAGTACCTGCAAGAAATCCGTCAGAGGCGTTGGATTCTCGAAAGGATGGGCGGAGTTGGCATTGAAGAAGCCGCCGCCGTTGGTTCCCAGGAACTTGATGGCATCTTGCGAGGCCGCAGGACCAAGGGCTATAACCTGCTCTGCGCCTTCAAGGCCGTGCGCTATGACGTAGGGGCCGAGGGTCTGCACTACGCCTTGAGAAGCAAATATCAAGGCCCAGACAATTGCCAGGGGCAGCAGCAGATAGAGCACGGACCTGGTCAGATCGACCAGAAGTTTCCGATCTCATCGGCATTCTTGCGAGTGAAACCTC
>RPOO01000024.1 GCA_003857025.1 Methanothrix sp. | reverse complement strand
CATAACCTTCAATGCAGCAGCCAGCGGCACCGAGCCCCTATCTTATCAGTGGATGAAGAGTGGCGAGAACATCACGGGGGCAACTGAGAACAGCTACAGCATACCAAGTGCGAGCGCTGGAGAAGAAGGCAGCTACAGTGTGATGGTGAGCAACAAATGCGGATCGGTTGAATCGGAAAAGGCGGCCTTGACCATAAATTCCGCACCATCCTTCCAGGTTCAGCCATCTTCTCTGGAGGTATGCATCGGCTCCGCCGCAACCTTCAATGCAGCAGCCAGCGGCACCGAACCGATATCTTACCAGTGGATGAAGAGTGGCGAGAACATTACTGGTGCAACTGAGAACAGCTACAGCATCCCGAGTGTGATCACTGGAGACGAAGGGAGCTACAGCGTAATGGTGAGCAACAAATGCGGATCGATCGAATCCGGGGACGTAGCCCTTACCCTGAACCAGCTGCCTTCCATCCAGATTCAACCCGCATCTCAGGAAATCTGCGTGGATTCTGCAGTAACCTTCAGTGCAGCTGCTAACGGCACCGAGCCGCTATCTTACCAGTGGATGAAGAACGGCCAGGTCGTCACGGGAGCAACTGAGAACAGCTATAGCATTCCAAGTGTGAGCATTGGAGACGAAGGGAGCTACAGCGTAATGGTGAGCAACAAATGCGGATCGATCGAATCCGGGGACGCAGCCCTTACTCTGAATCAGGTTCCTTCCATCCAGGTTCAGCCAGTATCTCAGGAAATCTGCGTGGATTCCGCCGTAACCTTCAGTGCAGCCGCTAACGGCACCGAGCCGATATACTACCAGTGGATGAAGGATGGCCAGGCTGTCACGGGAGCGGCTGAGAACAGCTATAGCATTCCAAGTGTGAGCACCGGCGACGCAGGGAGCTACAGCGTAATGGTGAGCAACAAATGCGGAGGCGTCGAATCGGATATAGCGACCCTGACAGTAGACTCAGTGCCCGCCATTCAAGCTCAGCCGGATTCTCAGGAGGTCTGCGTAGGCTCCGCCGTATCCTTCAACGCAGCAGCCAATGTCACAGATCCCGGATCCTACCATTGGATGAAGGACGGCGAAAACATTGCGGGAGTGACTGAAAACAACTACAGCATCCCAAGCGCAAGCGCTGGAGACGAAGGGAGCTACAGCGTAATGGTGAACAGCAAATGCGGACCTGTCAAATCCCGTGCTGCAACCCTTAAACTTAACCACGGGCCATCCATTCGGGTTCCTCCGGTCTCCCAGGAAGCTTGTATCGGCTCTGCCGTAACATTCAACGCGGCAGCCGAAGGCACCGAGCCGATATCTTACCAGTGGATGAAGAACGGCGTGGACATCACGGGAGCAACTGAGAACAGCTACAGCATCCCCGGTATAAGCGCTGAAGACGAAGCGAGCTACAGTGTAATGGTGAGAAACAAATGCGGATCGGTCGAATCAAGCGCTGCAGCCCTTACCCTGATTCAACTGCCTTCCATTCAGGCTCATCCGGTCTCCCAGGAGGTTTGCATAGGATCTGCGGTAATATTCAACGCAGCAGCCAGCAGCACCGAGCCGATATCCTATCAGTGGATGAAGAATGGCCAGGTTATCGCAGGAGCGACTCAGAACAGCTACAGCATTCCGAGAGCGAGCGCACAAGACGCAGGGAGCTACAGCGTGATGGTGAGCACCAGGTGCGGAGGCGTCGAATCGAGCTCTGCAGCTTTGACGACAATCTCAGGCCCCACAATTCAGGTTCAACCACGGTCTCTTGTGGTCTGTTTGTGCTCTCCCGCCGCCTTTAGCGTAGAAGCCACCGGCATGGAGCCGCTATCTTATCAGTGGAAGAAAGACGGCGTTGACATCCCCGGAGCCAACCGGAATACATACCTGATTTCGCGCGCCATCGAGAGCGATGAGGGCTGCTACCAGGTCGTAGTGAAAAACATATGCGGCTGGATTGAATCTGATGTAGCGGAACTGTCGGTAAGTAAGTCTCCCTGCATCTCCGTTCAGCCGGTCAGCCGGAACGTCTGCGAATGCACCTGCAAAATGGTTGTCTTCAGCGTGACGGCCACAGGCGCGAAGCCTCTGTACTATCAATGGAAGAAGGATGGTGTCGCCATTCGTGGAGCAAATTTAGACAAACTGAGCATCTTTGATGCGAAGGCAGACGATGCCAGCGGATACACCGTTGTGGTAACCAATAAATATGGCTCTACTGAATCGGATGCCGCATTCCTGCGAGTGGACCCGCCTGTGCAAATCGTCAAAAATCAACCCATCTCCCAGAAAATTGTGGAGGGCGAATCGTTCGTCCTCAGAGTGGATGCGACGGGAGCCGGGCCTATTTCCTATCAGTGGATGAGGAACGGGTTGAACATCTCAGGTGCGACTTCCCCCACATACGTTGTAGAAAAAGCTACAAAGAACGACATCGGAAGCTATAGAGTCCTGGTGAGCAGCGGAAGCTGCCACGTAGAATCGAATATCGGGACTGTGAAGTTTGCGGATGGAGGCATGAGGCAGTATAATCGAAATTGGTAGGAAAAAGAGCATCCTCCGATGTCCGATATGCTTGGAAAGGCGGATCGGAGGATTTTTTATAATTTTATAATTTATGGGCGGCTGCTGATGGCATCAGTCTTTCGCCAGCGCTAAGTGCCTCATTGCCTCCCCCGCGGTCCTGCTAAGGGAGCCGGCTTTTCTTTAGGTTAATCCTTCAATTCCTTCTTATTGCCCTCGACTCGTTCTAGAATCTCCAATATATCGGAGGTGTATCTTTTCATTATATCCAGATTATTCGCAAGCTTACACCGGAGAATGTGCATTCTCATATTTAGCTAGGCGGGCTTCAAGTTCTCGTATTTTTGCCTTAAGCAACTCGATCTCCTGCTTTAAAAGCTCATTTTGTTCCTGAAGTTGCTTGGTGATCTCTATTTCGTTTATATTTCCATTTGCGAATATTATCAATGTATTATTTAATTTTTCTGGTCTGAATGGTTTAGACGAATTCGGATTAATTCACGCGGGAGATAAACACATACTGTAAAATCAATATCAATTGCCTTAAACTTCCTACGGAATTTTTAAAGCAGAAAATGATTTATATGATTACGCTGCTGCTTGTTGCCACATGGGACACGTATTCTTAAGTCCTCTAAACTGGGGTTTGGGCCACTCCACCCGCGACATTCCGATCATCCGAGAGCTTCTCGCTCACGGCCATGAAGTGACCATCGGTACCAGCGGAAATGCTCTGGCTCTTCTCAAGAGAGAGTGCCCGGAATGCAATTTCATCCTCTTCAAGGACTATCCTGCGCCATACAGTGCCTCTCGATTCTTCCTGCCCAAGTTCGTGGCAAGCATCCCCCTCCTGCTCCGCGCTCTGGCGCAGGAGCGAACGAAGCTGGATCAAATTCTGGCGGAGAACAGGTTCGACCTGATTATAAGCGACAATCGCATGGGCGTCTATTCCCGCAAGATTCCAAGCTATTTTATCACTCATCAGTTACGATTCAGCCTGCCAACTTATCTTTACCCCCTTGAGATGCTGACCATTCCCGTCAACAGCTTCTTCCACATCAAATACAATGGCGTAATCGTTCCAGATATCGCGCCGAGCGGCAACAATTTATCCGGCAAGCTGTGCCGCTCAAATCTCAACGTCACAAACCATCGGGTTTACTATGCGGGAATCTTCACCAGCACCGAGAAGATGCAGGTGGATGAAGATCTGGATTACCTGGCGGTCGTATCCGGCCCCGAGCCGCAGAGGACGAAGCTGGAAGAGATCATCCTCAAGCAAATACAGAAGCTGCCGGGCGAGAAGGTTGTGCTCCTGGGAAGCCCGCAAAAGGAGGCTCGCCAGAAGCTGGATGAGCACACAACGGTTTACTCATACGTCTCCAACGAGGAGAAAGTATTGCTCATGAACCGGGCTAAGTTCATGATCACTCGCTCCGGCTATACTACTATGATGGAGATGGTGGAGATTGACAAGAAACACGGCCTCTTCACGCCTACTCCCGGCCAGACGGAACAGGAATATCTCTCCCGCTATTATGCCAAGCAGGGTTGGTTTCTATCCCGCAGCCAGTACAAGCTTAAGCTTCCCGAAGACGCAGTGGAGGCCATGAAGTATAGCGGCTTTCCGAAAATGAGCAAAACCCGCGAAAATGTGACTAAGCTCTATCAGGAAGTGCTGAAACGGCATCTTACTTGATCAATATATTTTTTGTGATGAAACGGTTGACTGCCTATGTATCTGGACGAGTGCAAAGGACAGGATATAGTGCAAGGATTACTGAAATCGCCAGAGCCCGTGGCATGTCGGGCTACGTCCAAAATCTTCGTGATGGAACCGCTAGATTGTGGCTGAAGCGGAAGAATCGGTTCTGGATCAATTTGCCAGAGATATAGATATCCGAAATACCATCAATTCATGTCTCATCGATAATGATCGTGGACTTGGGGCCTTCCGACGGCAGGGCGAATGAGAGCTATTCATGTCTGAAAAGACGTGGTCCAATTGATATGTCCTCGAACAAGGACGTTAGTGAATTTTCGCCATTTCATATGGGCAATTGAAAGATGGCAGTTCGTAACCATTTGGCTGCAACCAGTGGCAAACGACCATTCAACTACAGAGGAATAAAAGCGCACGACTGAGGCACTTGGATTTTAATTTCAGCTCGAAAATCAATAGCATCCTACAGTTGGCCACAGGAAATATCGAGGCGCAAAAAAATGGTCTTTGGCCTTGATTTTTTTAGACCAAGGCCATTTTTATCCCTGCATGGCAAAACGCCTGACCAATTTCATTGGCCCAATACCAGCATTCACATGGTCAGATACTGCGGTCCATTCCACCTGAAGTCAGGCCCGGAATCTCGCCAGAACAATGCCAGATGGCCTTCAATCTGAGCGATCAACTCCAGGTGTCCCGGCGTCCCGAAATTGCTCTGGATGAGGGACACGCCCTCTACTTTGCCGACATTCATGCCGAAAGTGAACGGGCCGTACCAGTGAAGATGCTCGTCGTCATTGTCGCGCCAGTAGTAGGCCAGGCCGCCTGAAGCCAGCGGGACAACCAGTTCGAAGTTCCCCTTATTGCCAAACGTGCTCTGGATCATGGACGGCGTTCCGGAAACGCCGGTGGCAAAAATCTCCGGGCCGTGCCAGATCATCTCTTCGTTCATCTCGCCCCAGAAGAAGGCAAGGCTGTCTCCGGAACGTGCCACGATCTCCAGATTGCCGGGATTCCCGAAGTTGCTCTGGATCATGGTAACAGCGTCATATATTCCTGCGTCTGTGGCAAAGTTGAAGGGCCCGCACCAGCGCAGATTCGAGTCGTCGTTGTCCCGCCAGTAGTAGGCAAAGCCGCCGCTCACCAGGGGCACGACCAGATCATAGTTCCCGCGGCATCCAAAGCAGCTCTTGATCATAGCCGGATTTCCTGAGAAGAGCGGAACCAGAGACTTTTCCGAGATCGGATTTGGGCCATACCATCCGAGCAGCGACTCTGAGTCACGCCAGAAATGCATGAGACTGTGGCCGCCATGATCGGTGGCCGCAAGCTCAAGGTTATCATGAGGCCCAAAGTCTCCCTGGATGAGCGAGACGCCTTCAATTCGGCCGGCATCAGCGCCGAATTTAATCGGACCCTCCCAGGGAAGCTTATCCGAATCGTTATTGCGCCAATAATGAGCGAGGCCGCCGGAAGGCACAGGAACTACCAATTCAAAATTTCCCTGGCACCCATAATTGCTTTGCAGGAATGACGGATTGCCAGAGACCGGGGCTGACAGGGAAGGCCCTTCTGCCCTCTTGATCTCGTTCTTGCCTGGAGAGCCATTCTTTTTTGCTGCATTCTTTTCTTTTCTTGTTCTCCCTTTTCCTGCACTGGTAGAGAGAGACGACTCCTTCTGCCTGCTTGCTATCTTTCGACCTTTTCCTTGCATCTGGATATTCCCTCTTATTCCTACAAAACTGATTCTTCGCGCTGTTTATTCGTGAATGCGTTTCAAAGGATTGATTCGACTTGGCTGCCTTGGTTTTCGTTTCCGGTTAACCGGTTCGTTCCGGTTCGTCGATTCACTCGGTCAGCTGATTCTGATACTCAATCCTTGAATGGCGAATTTTTATGCAATTAACCATCTACTATGCCTTATTACTACTTTAATTTTAGCACTAGCAATGTTTCTGAAGACAGAAGGTGCACATCGCATTCGCATCTTCTATAAGCATCCCTAGCCCTCTGTTATGCGAGTCTCACCTATTCTTAAATCCCCTATTTGTTCTGGTGCATTGAGATCAGAATGGATCGCCCATTCATCCTCCCTCTAACTCTCACTTTTTCATCAAACCTGTCTTAAATGGATCTTGAGCAAAATCTTTTGGCATATTCATCTTGCAATTTAAAACTAATATATAATATTCAAAAATTATTATAATTTTAATTTATATCATACATAATTAATTTAATTAAATTATTTAATTTTTAATTTATGATATATAATTATGATTCTTATAAACAATAATCAATTCAATGATTATATAATATAATAAGTTAATTAAAGTTATAGGTCAATAATTTATAATTTTAAAAGTATCAAATCTATTTTAGTTAATTACTTTGATCAAACGCTTAATTAATTATGAAAATAATTTTATATAATATGATTCTGAGCACGAAGTCTATATGTTTCAACTGGTATTTTAATTTATAAAATTATGGTTCTTTTAATGGCAAGTTTTGCATATTCTGATAGGTTATATGAATGCACCTTGCAGTGAATACTCAATCGCCTTTGGGCATCCTTTTGACCTCGCCAAGGATAGGGATATGCTCAGAGGTGGGCATATTCACATAGTATTTGGAATTAATCGATCAACAAAAGCCTATTTCCTAAAGGAGAACAATATTTCGGTACTATAAACTATGAGAACAACAGATAATAGAAGAGTTTCCCAGGTGAAAATGACGGGATGTCCATTCGAAGATTAATTATAAAGTATTAATAATAAATTACTCAATCTAAATAAATTATTTATAATAAGAAGATAAAATTTAATTCAAAAATTGTACTAAAATTTAATTTACAAAACTTTTTGTACAAATATATATGTTAGGGTTATCTTTAGTTTTTATTTAATTATATCAATTATTTTTAAATAAATTATTATTAAAAAATAATTAATAAAAATTCTTTATGTATATTATTTTTAGATTAATACAATATATTTTAGATTATTATTGCTAAAATAGATAAAGTGAGAGTTGAGTAGATCGTTAGCAGAATACTAGTTTATAACATTTAATTTATTATATACTAATAGCTGGCAATAAAATGTCCAGAATTCATAAATAGATAAGCAGTAGGCGAAATCGATGCCGAAAAGAAGTGTGTTTTTCAAGTCCCTTCCAGAAATGCAATACAAATCAAAATCTATCTGCAGAAAGCAATATCAATTGATTTCCACCACCCAACGCCATGCTCCCCAGCCCTTTGGACCTGTTTGCCGCAGATCGTTTGCGCCGGAGCAAGCTAGTTGCGTCCTATCGCAGAAGCATTTAATAGGCTATTGCGCCTAATTTAGGAAGGGAGATAAGATGCCAAAAGAATGCCTCCAGCCGGACATGAACTATCTTTTACGGGTTTTAAAAGATATCATCGGATTCAAGACAATCGCTCCACCCGGGAGCTGCTATGAAGAAATCGTCGATTACTTGATCCCGATATTCAAGGACTTTGGATTCAAGACCCAAAAAATGACCATGCCAAAGGATGTCTTCGCCACCAAATGTGAGGACTCGCGCCTAGTTGGCGACCGCTTCAATTTGAGAGCCGATCTCGATGTGAGGGCAAAGGAGACCCTTGTCATCTATGCTCATCTGGATGTTGTGCCCGCGGAAGGTTCCTGAGAGACTAATCCGTTCCACTTAACCCAGAAGAATGGACGCGTTTACGGACGCGGCGTCTCCGACTGCAAAGGCTCCATTGCGGCTCTGATCGCAGCTCTAAGGGCGCTATTGAAGGATGAAAACACAAAGAGCAACCTAAAGTATAATTTGTCGGTTCTTCTGACGACGGATGAAGAGGTGGGCGGCTACTCCGGCCTCTGCTATCTGACTGACCTCGGACAGGTTAAGGGAGACTACATGCTCTGCATGGACGGCTTTTCCGATGATGTGGTCATCGGCAGCAACGGCATCATTACCTGGGAGATCGTGGTGCGCGGCAAATCGGCTCACAGCGGCTCAAGCTTCCTGGGCGTCAATGCTGTGGAAAGGTCAATCGCAGTCATGGAAGAGCTGATGAAGCTCAAGAAGGTAATTCAAGCCCGCAAATCCTCAATTCCGGCCAGCTCCGCCCTGGAGGCTCTCGGCAAGAAAAATCTCATTCCGATCCTGAATATCACCATGATCAATGGCGGCATCAAAGAAAATATTGTGCCGGATAAGTGTGTCCTGCGTGGTGATCGGCGCGTCATTCCCGATGAGAGCATGGAAGACGCGATGGCCGAGATTGAGAGGACACTCAAACCCCTGGATGTCGAGTTTGACCTGAAGTTCTTCCCAGGCTATCCCCCCATGCACGTGAATCCTGATCACAAGTGGGTGACGGAAGTGAGAGAATCCGTGCAAAAGGGCATGGGATTCCTGCCCAAGCTATCAGGCGCTCAAGGGAGCCTGGATCAGGCTTATGCCACGGAAAAGACGCGAATTCCCACATGCGTTTACGGCGTGGGAAGGCAACTGGAGAGCAATATTCACGGCCTGAACGAGAACGCGCGCATCACAGACCTGGAAGGATTCTGCCGGTTCCTGATCGATCTGCTTGAAGCCTGAATTCTGCGAATGGGGCTGAATTCACAAAATCAAGAATCAAGAAAAACTGAGAACTATGAAAAGCAAAGAGCCATGAAAGTAATATCCGTAGTGGGAACAAAGAAGACCGGCAAGACCACTCTCGTCACTGCGCTTGTGCAGAGTCTGGCCAAGCATGGCCGGGTGGGGACGATCAAGAACATGGTCACTCATCCCGTGGATCGAGGCGACACCAAGCGCCATTTCGATGCCGGTGCGGACGTGGTCATCGGCCTTGGCGATGCCAGGCTAAAAGTGACGCGCGAGCGCGGAGACCTTGATTCGGCCCTGGCCGACCTTCAGGCAGAGGGGATGGATTATGCTGTTGTGGAAGGCTTCAAACACAGCAGCCTTCCCAAGTTTGTGATGGCGGATATTGAAGTGCCCAATTGCTTGAGAAAGGTAATGCTCTTCGAGCTGAACGATGCGCTGACGGAAGAACTCGTCAGTCAGGTTTTAACCCTGGATGATTACCAGGCAGCTCCTTGAAAACCTTTGACATTTTTGCGCTGGATCTTTTCGGATTTATCGTGCTCGGACCTTGATATTCGACTTTTGCCGAAGGATTTGCTTCTTTGGCCATAGCCAATTTGCAGGAAATTACTGCATATTTTGAATCATAATATTAAATCTAAATCCATTAAGCAAAAAAATTTGATGCTTAGAATTTGTAATATGAGTTTTATAATCAAAATTATGATATCTCAAATATATCGACACATTTTTAAGGTAGCCTGCTGTTTCCGTTTCTTGGAGAGAATTGGGTTTGAGGTGTGGAGCAATTGCTGCGCTCCTCTTAGCTGTAGCTATCGTTGGGTCAGCCTCGGCTGCCGACTACATCTTTGAGAGCTTAACGGTCAAGGGATCGGGCTACCGAAGCGATGAGATTCGCGGCCAGACCGCTCCCGGAAATGAGGGCCAGAAAATAGCGGAGACTTCATCAGGCACGGGCAGCTCCAACGATCGATTCCAATTAGAGATTGATAGAACCTGGAACAGCATCAATTACAGCCGCGAAGCCGAGTTTGAGTACTTTCCCACAGTTTTTGACAACAAAACCTATGATCAAAAATGGAAAGATATTCTCTGCGCGAAAAACTATGATGCAGGTGCACAGGTCAGCGAAGCATACACCCAAGCGGAGCATCTGCAAAGAACTACCGACATCAGCGAAATGGGAAACGCGAGCGGCAATTATCTGATCGCGCATGTAAATTCCAATGTAATCGGCAATGCCCACGTCGGCTGGTCATCCAATCAGAATGCAACCGATTCCTTCGGCAGGTTCATTCATATCGGCAAGAGCACGGAAGATCTGACCGGAGTCTTCACCATCGAGAAATATATTGAGCTATTGCAGAACTCATCCGACCCGTCGGACGGAATTGATTGGATGCCCTGCGCCTAAAGTCGGGCAGTCGGGGCAGAAAACTTAAACATGAGGAGCGCCAACCAAAAGGCCGTAGGAGATGAATCGATATGGCTGATTGCGAACTATGCACCCGTGCGAGACCGTTGCTCTTTCCCATAAAAGCCCCAGTTCACAACCTCACTTATCCGGAAGGCGCATACAAGGGCGTATGCGACATTTGCCTGGAGCATCTGGAGAAAGGCTGGCAGGAGCGTTTCGGTCCAAAGCCGGAAGCCAAGAAGTAAAATTGATATTAAATTATTTATAATGCCCCTGGCACTAATCGCTGGAATTATAGCAGGATTAGCCAAAATGGCACTATTGATCAAAAACCTTTTTTTAGTTTATGCAAGAAACAATTGGCAAGTTTAGTGGCAAGTTTAGTGGCAAGTTTAGTATTTCGTAGCTGTTGCTCTATCGTATGGGCTGGAAGGCGGATCTCGAAATGATGAGGATGCAAAAGGAGGAAAAGGTTGTCGTCGTTTTGCTTCTCATGGCTTTGGGATCATTGGCTATCGCTTTTTGGGCTTTCGGGCCGGAAGAAGGAGCATCGAGCGCCCTTTCCGGCTCAACTGGCTCAATCGGCTCCGCCGGCGCACTAGCGGCAGGCACTTCATCGACAGACCAAACTGTGCAAGGCAATGTTTTGGAGATGAAGAGCACAAAAACCGGAGGCAATCTGATTTTGCAGTTAAACTCTACGGCAATGCCGATATTCATTCCATCCAGCGCGGGCGCAGAACAGATCAATAATCGTATTCAACCGGGCGATCGAATTCTGGTTATGGGCAAAATCTACGACTATCAGGGAGAAAAGGAACTGAAGGTCTCCCGTGCCGGAGACGTTCGGGAGATCTGATATCTTGATGAAGATCATCACGCTTCTCACCGATTTTGGCTCTTTTTATCCTGCGCAGATGAAGGGCGTGATTTTGTGCAAATTAAATGAGTTGATAGCGCCGTCTGCTGGTTCGCCGTCTATTAGCGCATCATCTATTACGTTTGTTGATATCGCCCACGACATCCCGCCCCAGGACGTGCGCGCAGGGGCTTTTGCACTTCTCTCATCAGCCCGCTACTTTCCGGCAGGAACTATTCATATCGCAGTTGTCGATCCGGGCGTCGGCACGGACAGGCTCGGCCTGGCGGTTGAGAGCGGCGGCCAGTTCTTCGTAGGCCCGGACAACGGTCTTCTCCTGCCTGCGGCCCGATCCCTGGGCCAGCCTGTCGCCTACAAGATCGCCTGCAAATTTGAAGAATCCATGTCCAACACCTTCCACGGTCGAGATATCTTCGCGCCGGTGGCCGCCCTGCTGGCTGCGGGGCAGAATCCCTCAAGCCTCGGACCGCGAGTTCTGCCGAAAGCACTGAGCTTTGGAGACACAAAGAAGACGGATGACGGTATAGAAGCGAGCATCATTTATGTCGATCGATTCGGCAACCTCATCCTGAATATGCAAAAGCTCCCCGGATTTGATGTGTCCCTGAAGGGCGTAAAGCTAAAGCGAGTTCGGACCTACGGGGAAGGGCGCAGGATCGAACCGCTTATAAC
Organism: Methanothrix sp.; assembly: GCA_003857025.1. Classification (GTDB taxonomy): domain Archaea; phylum Halobacteriota; class Methanosarcinia; order Methanotrichales; family Methanotrichaceae; genus Methanothrix. The sequence continues at coordinate 8,564 of RPOO01000024.1, read as the reverse complement.
CATTGGGAGTCATGGCTTTGCAGAAATTGCGGTCAACCAGGGGAATGCTGCGGAAGCATTCCGCCTCAAAGCCGGAGACCGCGTTGAACTGGAGGAGATTTAAGTTGTTTGGCATAGAGTTCGTTCCTGATGAATCCGTCTTGAAGATCGGCTACATGGCAAAGCTGGCTGAAGATGCAGGTTTCCAGAATATTTGGATCACAGATCACTACAACAACCGGGATGTCTGGTCAACTCTCGCCGTTCTTTCCCTGATGACCAATAAGATCAAACTGGGAACAGGCGTTACCAATCCCTACACCAGAAACTCGGCCATCACCGCCTCCAGCATCGCCTCCATCAACGAGCTTTCCGGAGGGCGCGCCATCCTTGGCATCGGGCCGGGCGACAAGGCCACCTTCGATAAGATGGGAATCGACTGGGACAAGCCACTCTCCAAGGTGAAGGAATCGGTCCTGGCCATCAGAGCATTCCTGGCCAAGGAGCAGGTAAACCAGGCTGGCTTCAAGGGCGCGCAGATGGCCTTCGGCCCCAGCAAGATACCAATTTACATCGGCGCTCAAGGGCCGAAGATGCTGGAGCTGGCTGGAGCCATCGCCGATGGTGTTCTCATCAACGCCTCGCATCCGGATGATTTCAAATTCGCAGTTCCCATGATCCGCCAGGGAGCAGAGAAGGCAGGCCGCAAGCCCGAAGATGTGCAGGTCTGCGCTTACGCCAGCTTCAGCGCCGACAAGGATCAGGCTAAGGCAGTTAACGCTTCTAAGATCGTGGTGGCTTTCATCGTGGCCGGCTCGCCCCAGAATGTCCTGGAAAGGCACGGCATTGGCATAGACGAGGCCAAGGCAATTTCCGACGCACTGGCCAAGTATGATTTCAAGTCGGCAATGGCCGCTGTTTCCCCAAAGATGAGCGAGGCGTTCTCCGTCTCAGGCGCTCCGCAAGATTGCCGCGCCAGGGTGGATGAGCTTCTCAAGACCGGTGTCACACAGATCGTAGTCGGCTCGCCCATCGGCCCGAATAAAGAGAGCGCTATCAAGCTGATAGGCAAGCAAGTCATAGGCAAATAAACGACAAAGCATTAACCGGGCGTTATTACCATCAGTCCAGGAGACAGTATTCACCATGCGCGGGCTCTACATCGGGCGCTTCCAGCCGTATCACCTCGGCCATGAGACAGTCCTTCAAGAGATCTCTCAGGAGATGGAAGAGATAGTTATAGCCATCGGGAGCGCCCAGGAGAGCCATACCACAACTAATCCCTTCACTGCCGGAGAGCGAATGGAGATGATCTGCGCATCTCTCAGGGCGGTTGATCTGAGAAGCAGATGCTACGTCATACCCGTGGAGGATATCAACCGCAACTCCATCTGGGTGGCACATCTGCAATCCATGATTCCTCAATTTGATGTGGTCTATTCCAATAATCCGCTCGTTGTCAGGCTTTTCTCCGAGGCAAACGTGGCCGTGAGAAAGCCGCCCATGTGCCGGCGTGATGTCTATTCCGGCACGGTCATTCGCAAGACTATGCGTGAGGGAGGCGATTGGAAGAGATTGGTTCCTGAAAGCGTGGCCGCAATCATTATTAAGATCGGTGGAGTGGAGCGGCTATCGTCCGTTTCCAAGAGCGATGCCTCTTGATTGTTTCTCTGAGATGATTTAGGATTAACCTACTAATATTTTTCCAAGGAGATCTTTTCCAAGGAGATCTTCTATTAGGTCTTGGTGATATCATAATAAATGAAGGATGATAACTGAAGGTGGTTTATTTGCCCAAAGAATGCGGTTCAATGGCCCTCGTGCCTATCGGCGAGATTCATTCGCCTTACAAGCGGCTTGAGGATATCCCTGGTCAGGGAAGGCTATCCCAAGAGATCTGCGAGATCGATGTCTTTCCCGAATACGCTTTCGGACTTAAGGATATCGAGCAGTGCTCCTATCTCTTCATCCTTCTTTGGATGCATCTTGGCGACCGGAGAAGGCTCATGGCGACACCCCCAATAAGCCACAAGGAGCACGGCGTCTTTGCCACTCGCTCGCCCGGAAGGCCAAATCCAATCGCACTTGACATCGTCGAACTGCTGGATGTGAAAGGAAATCGTCTCACCGTGCGGGGAATGGACGCTTTGGACGGAACCATATTGCTGGACATCAAGCCCTATTCGCCGGAGATGGACTGTATAAATTATATGTAGTTTTTGGCTTGCGTCTCAAGCGATTAACAAAAATTTTGCGCAAGCGGATACGATCTGGTGAATTGATAACAAGATCGAATGATAACGGACAGACGATTGATAATATGGATGACAGAATAAAATGGATGATAGATCGAATATAGGCAAAGGGTAAATCACAAAGCCGCATACTTCATCTAAAATTTTCAACCGTCAACTGCCTCTCCACAGCCGCAAGATCTTTCGCCGGGCAGATTTTGCGCCGCTCTGTAAATTATCTCTCGAATGCTCTCCTGGCTTTGGCCCATTGTTTCCGTGATCTCTGCGATGCTGAGCTTTCTGTCTCCAGCCATTCCGCAGGCGGGGTTGGTCACGATGCATAGCGATGCATAGCACAGTGCGGCTTCCCTGGCCAGCACAACCTCCGGATAGCCGGTCATGCCCACAACATCACCGAACAGGCGCATCATGCGAATTTGCGCGGGCGACTCCAGATGAGGGCCTTCCGAGCAGACATAGACGCCTTCCGCTGTCGGCAGCCCGAGGCTGCGGGCCGAATCGGCAAGGGTTGCTCGGAGCTGTGGACAGTAGGGTCGGCTCATGTCCACGTGAACTGCCTTTTCCTCGAAGAATGTGTTTGCTCTTGTCTTGGTGAACTCCACAAAGTCGGTGGGCAAGAAGATGCATCCCGCGGGATGCATAGCCATGCTTCCCACAGTGTTAGTGGAGACTATTCGCTTTGCACCGCTCCTTTTTGCTGCGCAGATGATGGCACGATAATCGACTTTGTGGGGCGGCAGATGATTTGAGCCGTGCCTGGAGATGAAGACTACTCTTTGTCCTTTCATCCTGGTGTAGGCAACGGGAACTCTTCCGTAGGGAGTCTCAATCTCGTCAGCAAGGCCATCAAGGGAAAAGCCCGTTCCGCCGATAACTGCCAGCTCAGCAATCATGAAAAAAAGAGAATCCTTCAAGCCTTAAATCACTTTTCTCATCTTCAGGTCATCGATGATCTCTTGCAGTTCCACGGCAGCCTTGGCCCGATCAGTGATGAGAATGCCTCTTTCCAAACCACGGCACATCTCCTTTCTGTATTCCGTCTCCTAAAGAGCGGTACAGGTATCTGTCCTTATGAGATCCAAGGTCGATTCTCATCAAGTAGGTCAGGCCGTGCACCGCCCAGGTATTCAATGCCCAGGAGAGCACAATCGACACGGTCAGCGGCTCGCTGAAGTGATAGGTCCAAAACCCGGCCAAAGAGCCGAGCAGTTCCATGACTCCGCCCACGACAACGCTTGTCGCCAGCAGCGACATATTCCATTCAATCGAATGCTTCCTGGAATAGATGAAGCCCAGGGCAGCCATGAGGGCATACATAATAATAACATTCATTTCGGCGAACGCCCAGTATCCTTCCCAAGCCATGAAGAGTGCGAAAAGAACCGCCACCAGGGCAAAGGGCAGACTGTTCCAGCTCTGCAGCTTGGCGAAAATGCCGATGGGCTTGAGCCATTTTGCCAGCAGATCGGCAAATTGAAGGATGACCAGCATGAAGATCATCCATCCGGTGACGATGTAGGGCGATATCCCGTCGCTTCCCGTGTAGGTGAGCAGCCCGGCGGATGTATTCGTATGCTCGACCACTGCCGAGAGCAGGGCCGAGGAGAGCAACAGGCCGCACAGATCCCTGGTCTTCATCCTCACCGCGGCGATGACTGCGACGATGATCGCTGCCAGGAAGCTGAAATCAAATAGCAGGTTCGAGTGCCAGAAATATCCGTCCTTGACGAATCCGGCGATGCAAGCGATGGAGATCAGGGTTACTATTATTAAATTGGCCTTTCTCCTGGCCCTGTCCTCTTCCGTATCTCTGAAGTCTTTGATGTTGAGGTAGACAGCGTCGTTCAAGAGCTGCAATAATCCCGGAGTGAAATAGCGGAAAACTGGCAGGCGCGCCAGGTCGTAGAGTATGAAGTCGGCCCCGATGTTAAAGAGCGTCTCCCAGCCGGGGATGGTCAGCAGCAGTTCGATTGCCCATTCGTAGAAGTCCTTTACCTCTGCCGGTGGCCGGTTCCAGTTGCCGTCTTTATCGCTAGGATTTTTGTAGGGAAGCGAATTTAAATTAAACTTTACGGATGCGTCCCCCAGGCCGCGCTCGTGAGCTTTTTTCAGGTGCACAATTTCCATCGGGTCGTAGCCCATCATCTGGCAGGCCACGGCATCGGCGGTCACGACATTATTGGATGCGATGACCGTCTGGTAGTTGAGAGGTGCGCAGGAGAGCGGCCCTATGGCCTCGCCTCCGATGGTGCCGTCGATGATGGTCAATGTCGGCGTGAAAGCCAGGTTGATCTCGTAGATGACATCCTCGATCTTCTTGCGGTGGAACCGGGCCTTGTCGATCTCAGGGATGGTGCCGTACATGTTCTTCATGCCGATGGTGATGCCAGTGAGAAGGTGCGTCTTCATGACGGGCACCGAGATGATCACATCGGCCTCGATCGCGTCCCTGGAAATCCTCTCCAGGCCGATGGCGCTGTCCTTTCCGAAATCAAACCAGGCGATGCTTGACTCGGATAAGTTTTGCAGCTTGACCTTCTTTTCTGCAGCCCACTTCTTCCAGCCGGAGTCGGCTGCCGCCTGCCAGAATTTTGTCCAGACCATATCCGCATCGGCGATCGTGATCTCTGCTTCAAGGGCCAACAGCTCTTCCACCAGCTCTTCCACGACCTCGGTGCTGGTAAAGGTGCCCTTGATCTCCGGAACTCCGCCGCAGATGTTGACCTTGATGAGCACCTTGTCGCCTTTTTTAACATACTTTCCGATTCCTCCAATGCCATCCAGGGCGGAGCGCACGCATTTTTTGGCATCCGGATCTCTGGCCACGGCATAGGCAGCAGGCCGGGCGGCGGATCGGCTCTTGCTCTTGACATCGGAATATGTGAATTTCTCTTTGGAGACCCTTCTCCGTTTACTGAGCAGCAGAGCCGACGCATATCCAAAGAAGATCCAAAATGGGTACAAAATAAATAAAATGACCACAATAATTGAAGGAACATCCGCCTTCGAGATGCCGGTGATGTTGGTATGGAGCATGAAATCCGAGCCGCTCATGCCTGAAAAGAAAGGAAAGACGCAGCGGAAAATGTCTGCGTAAAGGAGGGCCGAGTAGGCTATAAAAGTTAGCAGGATGGCGATTCCCACTACTATTTTGGCGTGTCTGTTCCATTCTAATTTCTGGCCTAGAAAATAAATGACAAGACCGGATAGAAAAAGCAAGGGCGGATCTATGACAAAACTCATTAGAGCACCATCCGATTTATGACTTTTATGGATTCGCTACTTTCAGCAAAACAGATTATTAAAATATATATACCTATTGACACAGTTGCAGCGATCCATCGCAAATTCGATCGACATTTTGTGGCTAAAAATTAGAAATATGAATGCAATCATTTCCTCAATTCTGGTCGATTGTGCAAATTTCCGTTTTTGTGTTAGCTGCAATGCCGTGGTTGGGTTTTCAGTTAAAGTCCCCCATCCTGGCGATCTTACCGTATTCCAGCTCCTCTTTCGGAACGGGTGCCAGTTCTTCATCGGGATATCCAATGGAGATGATGCATTCTACTTTCATATCATCCGCCAAATGGAGGGCCTCTCGGACATACTCCTCTGCAGACCTGTGGTCGATGTGTTTGCGATTTCTGATCTGAATCCAGCAGGACCCAAGTCCCAGGCTCTCTGCCGCAAGCTGCAAGACTATGGCGGCGATGGAGCAGTCCTCAACCCAGACATCCGATTCGCTCTCCCTGGCGCATACAACCACGCCCAGAGCCGCCCCCTTCAAAAAGCCCGAGCCGCTCTCCTTGGCCTTGGAGAGGGCTTCGAGCATCGATTTATCCGTGATAAATATGAATCTCCAGGGATTGATGCCGCGGGATGATGGGGTGCGCAAAATTGCCTCCTTGAGCGGATCGATGACGGCGGGCTCTATCTTCTGGTCCTTATATTTTCTGATGCTGCGCCTTTTTCTCAAGATTTCTAGCATGACAAACCTCCCTGGATTTTTGTTCGATGTTTGGGTATTCAATCCTAAATTATTCAATCCTAAATTATTCAATCCTAAATAAGTCAATCCCAAAACTGATCTTTAGGCCTCACACCCGCGCCGGGCCGTAGCAGGAGACAGGGCGATTGAATACCGAGCCGATGAGGACGTTTCTCTTGGCCATTGCCAAGCTTTCTTTTCCTGTAGAATTGGGCTGTGCAACCGTTTCATTCCCGCTGCCAGCAGATCCGACGGCAAACGTCTTGGGCCGCACTGAAGAATATACTGCGGTTCCGTCGATATTTCCTTTCGGGCTGTAGTCGCAGACCAAAATGTCGTATCCGCTGGAGTTGGCCTTGCCGCATCCGACCTCATTTGTGTCCTGCCAGATCATCTGCGTGTAGTGGCTAACAGCACCGGGTGAGCCGATCGAGCTGACGGACGGGTACCGGCCGTTGATGAAGTACTGTTTCTCGTCTCCCCACAGATCGACCAGCTTGGTGAGCGTGAAATGCAGATTTGAGGAAGCACGGGCGATGTTCTGCCCGCATCCCGGCATTGGGCAGTGTTTCTGCTGATTTTTCGGCAGGTATTCGACGGCGTTTATGTCGGCGCAGTTTTGTGCCTGCAAACTCAGGTTTTCAGACCAGGCAAGCGGCGTGACGTTTACTTCCGATCGGTATTTGTTCTGAGCGGCGAGGATCTCCTGTTTCTCGGACGATGTAAATTCTGCTTCGACAATAGCTATCATAGTTATCGATAGCATGAATAGTGCAATTAAGCGAGCTACAGCAATTCGCCTTTCATTTTTTCTCGTTTGCATTTCTATCATTCTTCCTTCCTTGGCAACGATAAAGATACTTAGCAACGATTAATATTATTCTCTCAATGAAACTATATTTTCAGGTCTAATTGTGGGATTTTCCTATTAATAAGAAGGATAATTTAAAGATTTTGATAATGGGTTTAATTACAGTTCTGATATTGATTTTTAAAATAATTATATAATTTGAAACTGGCAAAATTAATTTTAACTATTCACTCATTTATAGGTAGTATTATTAAATGAATCAATTAAATGAATCAGATCTTCTGCTAAAGTAAAAGCATTGCTCTTGCAGCCAATTGCTAGCGAAAAAAATGCAGGTTTCCAGCGTTATTGTCTTCTCAGCTTTTTCTTCTCAATTTATTTTTGCCTGTCTCAAATAGATCTATTTTACGAATTTGCGATCGTTGTCTCTTCGAGCAGCAAACGCTCTCGGATTTCATCTGTTATGCAATTCGCATATCTGTTTATGCAGCTTGCATGCCATTGGCAATTCCGGTCCAGGGCCGGCTGCCGGTTGAGAATGCTTCATAGTTTCCCGAGAGTGTGCCTCCGCTCCACTTCAATGCGAATCGGTAGAGGCTGAGGGTTCCTGAAGATACCACATCCATCTGCAAGCTATCGCCCTGTATTGAGCCGGACGCCAGGACCGGCAGCGTGCCCGAGCCGTCGTTTATAGTGCCTTCTCCATAGATTGCATCCTCTGACTGGACGAGCGTCAATCCCAATTGCCTCGTCTTGCTGTCCCTCAATTCCAATATCCATTCGCCGGCGATGCCTGTAGAGCTGCCAGACGGCATGGCTGATGCGGCGTTTTGTGCCGATACGGCGAGGCTTGCACTTTGTGCCGTTCCGGTTGTCCCGGCTGTGTTTGTCGTGCTTATTGCGCTCGTTGTGCTCGTTGAACTCAATTCGCTTGCTTTTTGGAATTTGATGCTGTCACTTGCTTCGGTTGAGCTTTCCGCCTGCACGGCAGCGCTCTGGTTTGATTGATTGCCAGGCTTGGTAAAATCGATGCCTGACTCCTTGCTCCATATATCCCTGGATTCTTGGGGATTCTCGGGGATGCCGGTAGGGACATAGATTCCATTGCTTTCGTCGATCAATTGGTCGACGGATAGGCCCGCGGAGTCATAGCTAGAGCTGGCATTGTAAACGAGAATGGCCATCATAACAAATGATAACGCAATTAGCGCCTTATTGGTCATATGCATTCTGATTTCTGTTTATTGGTCAATTGGACTAATAATACTTGCGCCAATATGTATGCTACAAATGCGATCTTGAATCTCTGTTAGCCGTGACTTCCTCCCATGTCCCTGAAGGGGCAGGGCATCCTATGTCATCGATCTAACTTGCTTTGAATCGTTTGCTCAGAGTAGGGGTCGGATCTTGATAGGCTCTTCGGCTGATGCCTTCAGACTCATAGGCGTCCTTCCTATCCGCCAATGCCAGATTATAGAAGATACCTGCAAGTATCAAGAGTCAAGTCTAACGAAGCTTCTTGTTGCTTGTT
>RPOO01000023.1 GCA_003857025.1 Methanothrix sp. | reverse complement strand
GGCATGCAAGCCAGCCAGTCTGTGGATCTGTCCGGCTCTCAGGTGACCGCTGGCATGGCTCTCACTAATCAGGGTGCGACTGCGAGCGTGGACGGTTCTGTGGCCGATGGCAGCCTCCACTCAGAAATGAGTTCATGCACGGGAAGCGCCAATGTGGCGGGCTACTTCTCTGCAGTTGGTGAAAGCGTCCAGGTGGACGGCTCGGCTTCCCAGGGAGGGGATTGGGGCAGACTGACCTCTACGGCCTCGGCCCTTGACTGGACTGCGGCAGGCTTCAACGGATGGATGGTTGCCTCAGCCTCATCTCAAGATCATACCACCCATATAACCCAGGGAGGAGATCTCTCAGGTGGCTTTTACAGAGCCTCCGGCCAGGCCCTGAGCAGCAGCATAAACTCGGAACTCAGGAAAAATCGTGGAGCCTACGACGGCACATTCGGCACCACGGTTAATGTTTGCACAGACGACCTGGGCCGCTACATTACGGGTCTTGGAAATTACTGGTTTGTCAAGCTTGGCAAGAATATTCAGTTCATTCTGGACCAGGCAGACGAAGGCGATGAGGTGGAGCTGGATTCCGGAACATTCACGGAGAACATCGCCATTGATAAATTCCTGAACATCTATGGCCAGGGAATCGGCATTACAACGATCAGTGCAAAGAACATCGGCACTCCTGTGATCGATATAACCTATGGCGGAGATGACACTCTCAGCGTCAGCGGTCTGACGGTTGCAGGAGCCACAAAGTCGGACGGAATTCGCATCCTCGGTTCAGGAAATACGGGCAATGTCCTTCTGAGCGATATCAAGTCAACAGGCAACAGCAATGGAATTGATGTCGTTGCTACCGGCAGCGGCAACAGCGTATCGGATGTGACGTTTCTGGGGCTGGAAACAGCCGGCAACAACTATGGCGTCAGCATCAATGCGAAAAACGGTGGAACAATCAGCGATTTGAACTTCAATGGTGCGACCATTTCCAATCCGGCCGGAAGCGGAGTTTCCATAAACAATAACTACAGCACTATTCAGAATCTCAACTTCGATGACGCGAAAGTCTCAGGTGCGGGCCTGGCCGGCATCTGGATCTATAACACAGCCGGCAATATCGGCGACCTATCCTTCAATAGAGCGACGATCTCGAATGCCGGTCTTGGAGCATATATCTATAACCAGGGAACTATGGGGAACCTCTATCTCAATGGGGCCAGCATTGACTCCAGAGCCTATGGCGTATTCGCTACCAATACTGGAACCATGAGCAGCCTGAACATGGAAGACGCGACGGTCTCAAACTTTGCATTCTACGGCATAGATTTCTCTAACAACAAAGGAACAATGGGAGATTTGAACCTTAACGGAGTCAGAGTCTCTGGTTCTGGCCTTGAAGGCGTTTGGGTCCAGAACAATGGAGGCGCTTTGGGTGACCTGAATCTCGAAGGATCAACTGTTCTCAATTCGAAAGATTACGGCATTCATGTCGATAATCAACCGGATAAGAAGACCGGCTTGACCAGTACCCTGGGCGACCTGAATCTTGAAGGTGCGAAGATCTACAATTCCGGCAAGAATGGATTCTATCTATCCAATAAATATGGCTGCACGGCCGGAGATCTGAGCCTTGATAGCGCGACTATCTCGGGGTCTGGATCGGATGGCGTTGCTGTCTATACCGTGGGCATGATAGGCGATATGAGCCTTGATAGCGCGACTATCTCGGGGTCTGGATCGGATGGCGTTGCTGTCACTACCCATGGCACGATGGGCGATCTGAGTCTTGATGGCGCGACTATCTCGGGGTCTGGATCGAATGGAGTTGCTGTCTATACCGTGGGCATGATAGGCGATCTGAGCCTTGATGGCGCGACTATCTCGGGGTCTGGAAACGATGGCGTTGCTGTCACTACCTTTGGCACGATGGGCGATCTGAGCCTTGATGGCGCGACTATCTCGGGGTCTGAATCGAATGGAGTTAATGTCTATACCGCGGGCATGATAGGCGATCTGAGCCTTGATGGCGCGACTATCTCGGGGTCTGAATCGAATGGAGTTAATGTCTATACCGTGGGCATGATCGGCGATCTGAGCCTTGATGGCGCGACTATCTCGGATTCTGGAAACGATGGCGTTGCTGTCACTACCGATGGCGGGTATGCCACGATGGGCGATCTGAGCCTTGATGGTGCGACTATCTCGGGGTCTGGATGGAACGGCGTTACACTCAGAAACTTGGGCACGATGCGCGATCTGAGCCTTGATGGCGCGACCATCTCGGGATCTGGATCGGATGGCATATTTGTCGAAAACTGGTACAAGATGGGCGATTTGACCATGAACAGTGGCACAATAACGGGATCCGGATCCGGACGGTCTGGTTTGTACCTGTTTGCTCGGGCCCTAATGGGCGTTGCGGCAATCCACAATGTAAACATCTACAGTAACGCGGGATACGGCATTTATTGCGATGGAACGGCCATAGACGCCACCAACAATTGGTGGGGGACAGGAGGCACCGGTGCAGATGCAGGTAAACCTGGTGAGAGCGGCAATAATGGAGCGATTGGCGCAGTCTCATACGCACCATGGAGCACAACCAGTTTCTAGGTGGCCTAATTGAGGCGAATCGTCACCTTGATTCTCGTGCTGTCCCTGGTGGCTGCCACAATTCGCAGCCTCCTGGACCGGATCGGTGACGACCGACTTGGGCGACGGTCCGTCGTCCGGGAGAGCAGCAACTTGGCCAGAAACGACGACTCCTGGCTGCCCTGCTGCTCAGGCGGTTGGAGCAGCATGAGTCCGGCGGATCGAAAGACGCTCAAGTCGGCCAAGAGCGTGTTCGTCTGCGGCTGCTGCGAAGTGCCGTCGTAGGCTCAACATTAAGATCGCGAAGAGATTTAGGCCTTTCAGGGAGAACCGGCGGAAGGGCACTTTTATCTTTTATTAATATTATTTTTAAGAACCTTTTTCCGGATTCCCGAATGCAGACAATCCATACGCCAAAGCCTGCAGCTTATTATAGTTTGACGAGTCAAAATATAATCAATTTGTGATGCAAAGCGGAGTACTGATGGGATAATGCAGGAGAGCCAGGTTGCCGGAGTTGCAGATCTTGAACCGGACAAAAAGTCGGAAGTAGCCAAGGCAGAGGTAACAAATTCCCAAAAGCCCAAGCTTCGCCGCCGCCTGAAAGTCGCCCATCCCGAGCGCTGCATCGGCTGCCTGGGGTGCATGTTTGCTTGCAGCAGGATTCGCACCGGCACGGTCTCGCTGCAAAACAGTGCCATCAAGGTCCTGACTCAGGGCGGCATCGAGGGCGACTATCGAGTGGTGGTCTGCCGCGGCTGCGACGATCCGCCCTGTGCTCGAGCTTGTCCCACAGGCGCTATGGAGAAGAGGCCGAATGGGAGTGTGGTATTTCACAAGGATCGCTGCATCGGCTGCGGCAGTTGCGAGAAAGCCTGCCTGGTGGGCGCGATCAGCTTCGGCAAGGAGAAGAAGCCCATCAAATGCATTCACTGCGGGGCTTGCGTGGATTTTTGCCCGCATGATGTTCTGACGATGGAAGAGATCCCGGCGGAGGGAGGATAAATGCTGCGAAAGGTTCTGTATATCGATCTGTCCAAGGGCGAGTCCTGGATAGTGGAGCGGCAAGATCTCTTTGAAGAATGGATGGGAGGCACGGGCGTGGGGATCAGGCTGCTCCAGGAGGAGTGCCCCACAGGCACCGATCCGCTCTCGCCCCAGTCGCCCATCATCTTTTCCATCGGCCCTCTCAACGGCATCTTTCCCGTGGCCACCAAGACCGTGGCCACCTTCAAGTCTCCGCTCACGGGAGAGCTGGGCGAGTCCTATGCCGGAGGACGGCTCTCTTTGGCCCTGAGGTTCGCCGGTCACGAGGCAGTGGTCATTCGCGGCAAGGCGGAGCGGCCCGTCTACATCTCCATCAACAACGGTGATGTCAAGATCAAGGATGCCACCTCGATCTGGGGCATCGATGCCCAGACCACTGGCGTGATTTTGCGCGACCGGGAGACCGGCGTGGGCCGCAGAAGCATCATTCGCATCGGCCCGGCTGGCGAGAATCTAGTTCGCTACGCCTGCGTAGTGGTGGACACCTACCGCCACTTCGGACGCCTGGGCCTGGGTGCAGTCTTCGGCTCGAAGAGGCTCAAGGCTCTTGTGATATCGGGAACGGAGACGGTCGAGGTGCCTGACCCCAAGAGATACCGGGAGGTCTACAACCGGCTCTACGCCACTACCGTAAAGACGGACGTGATGGAGAAATACCACGACATCGGGACCTCGGTGAACATCAACGTTCTCAACTGGCTCAAGGGCCTGCCCACCAAGAACTTCCAGCTCTCCGCGTTCGCGGAAGCGGAAAAGATCAGTGGCGAGATGTTTGCCGAGATGTACCTCATCCGCCGCTTCTCCTGCGCCGGGTGCCCCATCGGCTGCGTGCATATCGCCGCCCTAAAGTCAGCTTACTCCACCCATCACGAGTTCGAGGTGCGAAAAGTCTCCTACGACTACGAGCCCATCTATTCCCTGGGCTCAAACCTGGGAATAGAATCCGCCGAGGGAATTTTGCAGTTGATCGACGTCTGCGAGAGGACTGGCCTGGATGTCATGTCCGCCGGTGTGGTTCTGAGCTGGGCCACCGAAGCCCTGGATAAAGGACTCATAACGCCCGCGGATACTCTGAACGTTTCCCTGAAGTGGAACGATGTGGACGGCTATACAAAAGCGCTGGAGAACATCGCCAAATCTTCCAATGAGTTTTATTCCGCCCTTGCCAGGGGCGCAGACTATGCCGCAGCCAAATACGGCGGCATCGAGTTTGCCATGACTCTTGGCAAAAACGAGGTATCCGGCTACCACACCGGCCCGGCGTCCATCGTGGGCCAGTTGGTGGGTGTGCGTCACTCGCACCTGGACAACGCCGGATACAGCATCGACCAGAAAGCCGCTAAGAAGCCGATGGATGCAGAGGCGATGGTCAACGAGATCATCAAGGAAGACAACTCGCGCGGCGTCTTTAACAGCCTGGTAGGCTGCCTCTTTGCCAGGGGAGTTTACACTGAAGACAACATCATCGATGCGCTGGGGGCTGTCGGCATCACCAAGAGCAAAGACGATCTGCAAGACCTTGGCAAAAGAATATTTGATGAGAAATATAAATTCAAAGTCCAGGAAGGCTTCGACCTGACTCATGCGCATATTCCGCGCCGGTTTTACGAGACGGTCTCGACGCTGGGCACCGTCACACCCGAGACGGTGGATGAGATGCTGCGCCTCTATCGCAAGAAGCGGGGATGGAGCTGACTTGGTCTGAGTGCCAGGGCTAACGAGTATGGAATCTAAGCCTGCTCCTTGCCGGCGGGCTCTTCAACCTCGTCCTTCTTTGAACTCTTCCTGGTTTTTCTTGGCATTTTCTTGGTCTTTTCTTTGGCCGGGCTCGCGACATCTTCCTTTTTGGCGGTTTCCGGTTCCGTCCTGCGGCTCTTGATCATGCCCTTGCGAGCCATCCTCTCTTTGATCATCCTCTTTACCTCGTCCCCGCCCACGGAGAAGACCTCGCCGATCAATTCCCTGGCCGCCTCCAGCTCGCGGCCTACGAGCGGGTCGCTGCCAGCCGACCTTGACGAGAGCTTTTGCAGGTGATCGAGGGGCTTTTCCACCAGCTCCGAGGAGTATTTGTCCGGCTCTTGTTTGTAGATCTTGAGCATGCCGAAGATATAGGGGTAAAGGGGCGTGGTCGGGCTCAGCCGGTAGAAAGTGTTGGTCTTTTTCTTGGCCTCATCGCGAGGCGAGGGGATGATGCGCCGCTCCATGGTAACGACTTCCAGACGCTCCAATTTATCCAGCTTGTTGATGAGCGTGGTCTGGTTCCAGAAGGGGCCGCCCCCCGTCGGCCCCAGCTCCCGCCAGATCTGGTTGAGCTGAACGTAGCCTCCCTTTCGCTTCAGGTAGATCAGGAGCGAAGCCAGAGGCGCTTGATCGCGCTGCAGGGCGCAATAGCCGGCAAACTCATCCAACATTAAAAAGTGCCTCGTGCATGCAACTCTAAAGCTCTTTCGCTTTATTTTCAAAGCATTTTTATGCAGCTATGCCCTTGGAAGAAAGTGGTAATCAATCATGCAATCGATCATTCTCGCCGCTGGCGAAGGCAGCAGGATGCGGCCCCTGACGGCAAACACGCCCAAAGTCATGCTCCCCGTGGCCGGCAAACCACTTCTTGAAGAGATCATCCTGCGGGCCAAAAGCGCAGGCTCGGACAGGTTCGTGATAGTAGTAGGATACCAGGCCGAAGCGGTCCGATCACACTTCGGCGACGGCCGCCGCCTGGGCGTCGAGATCGAATATGCCGTCCAGGAGCAGCAGCTTGGCACCGGCCACGCCCTGATGGCGGCGGAAAGCAAAGCTGCGGATCACTTCATGGTTCTGAACGGAGACGTGCTCCCGGATGTCGACTCTCTCAAAGCGATGAGCTGCGAGGATGCGGCGGTCTCCGCCATCCGGGTCGACGATCCGACGAGGTACGGCGTTTTCCTGGAAGAGAACTGCGTCTTCAAATCCGTTGTCGAGAAGAGCCCAAGCCCCCCGTCGAACCTGGCCAACGCCGGGATTTATGTTCTAAACAAAAGCGTCTTCGATGCCTTGCACGCCGCGCCACTGTCCGAGCGCGGGGAGTATGAGCTGACCGATGCCTTGAACAGCCTCGCCGCCCGCGAGAAGATCAAGATCGTAACGCTGCAGAGCTGGCTTGAGATAGGCAGGCCCTGGGACATCCTGGCCGCGAACGAGACATTGCTGAAGGAAATGGTGCCCTGCATCCTGGGTGATGTGGAGCCGGGCGCGACCCTGAAAGGCAGCGTGTCTGTGGGAAAGAACACGCTGATCATGGCCGGAGCGTACATCGAAGGCCCGGTGATCATCGGCGAGAACTGCAAGATCGGCCCCAACTGCTATATCCGGCCCAGCACCTGCATCGGCGATGATGTGCGAGTGGGCAACGCCGTCGAGATCAAGAACAGCGCCATCTTCAGCGGCACCAAGATCGGCCATCTCTCCTATGTGGGCGACAGCGTAATCGGCCAGAACTGCAACTTCGGAGCGGGCACCATCTGCTCCAACCTGCGCCACGATAAGGCGAATATCAAGTCATTCATCAAGGGCAAACGAGTGGACAGCGGGCGGCGAAAGCTCGGTGCTATCATGGGAGACAATGTCATGACCGGTATTCATACCACAATTTACACAGGAACCGTCATCAACTCCGGATTCCGGGGGCTGCCCGGTGCGATCTTGAAAGGCCAGGTGGTCTTTTGACGGGTCTTCTAAGTGATCTTCCGACAACCCACAAGTAACGAAATCTTCATTGTTTTTATCCGACTAATTTGGCATCCCCGAAAATAACAAGCCTTTTCAATGCAGAGGATGAGCATAGGACGAATAAGACGAGAATAAATGTTCAAATGAGAATATTAAGTTCAAAGGAGATCAAGATGCACGATTTCATTCCCATTGCCAAACCGATCATTGGAGACGAAGAGATTGCCGCTGTTGGGGATGTGATGCGCTCCGGCATGCTGACCCAGGGAAAGATAGTGGAAGAGTTCGAAGAGGCGTTCTCGAAGTATCTGGATGTTAAACACTCCATTGCCGTCAGCAATGGTACCATCGCTCTCGACCTGGCCCTCAAAGGCTTTGGCCTGGAGCCGGGCGACGAGATCATCTCGCCAGCTTTTACCTTTATCGCTACAGCCAACTGTGCTCTCTACCAGGGCTTGAAGCCTGTCTTCGCCGACGTGGACCCGAAGACCTTCAACATCGACCCTCAGAGTCTGGCTGAGAAGATAACCGGCAAGACCCGCGCCGTGGTGGGCGTGCACCTCTACGGCCAGCCTTTCGATCTCAAGGCTGTGCAGCAGATTTGCGCAGATAAAAATTTGATTCTGATTGAAGACTGCGCCCAGGCGCACGGCGCACAATTCGGCGGCAAAAAAGTTGGCGGCTTTGGCACCGGATGCTTCTCCTTCTACCCGACCAAGAACATGACCACGGGCGAAGGCGGCATGATCACCACCAACGACGATGCCCTGGCGGCGCGACTTCGCCTGCTGCGAAATCACGGCGATACGGGAAAATACAACCATGTGGCCCTGGGCTACAACTACCGCATGATGAATCTGCAGGGAGCCATTGGCCTTGTGCAGCTCAAGAGGCTGGAGGAGTTCACAGCCAAGAGGATCAGGAATGCCGAAATCCTGAATAAAGGCATCAAGATCAAGGGCCTCACCACGCCTTTCCGGGCCGCGAATGTCAGGCATGTCTATCACCAGTACGTCGTTCGGATCGAGGACAGCTTCTCTGCCCGTCGGGAGAGGTTCATGGAATATCTGCAGTCAAAGGGCATCGGCTGCGCCGTGCACTACCCGAGGCCCGTTTACGAGCAGCCGCTCTACCAGAGTTTGGGCTACGGCAAGGAGAAGTGTCCGGTGTCCGAAGACGTCTCCCGCAGAATCCTGAGCCTGCCGGTTCATCCCTCTCTGAAAGAAGAGGACCTGGAGTACATTGCCAATACCATCAACGAATTTGAGGCTTGAAACATGGATGTCGGAGTTATCGGCGTCGGTGCCATGGGTAAGAACCATGTGCGCGTCTACTCGGAATTGAAGGGAGTGGGAACTGTCTATGTCTATGATCCAATCACCGAGAGCGCAAATCGCGCCAAGGATATCGCCACCATCTGCGGCTCATTGGAGGAATTGCTCGGCAAGGTGGACAGCGTCAGCATCTGCGTTCCCACAAAGTACCATTTCCAGACGGCCAAGAAGGTGATCGAGGCTGGAGTTCACTGCTTGATCGAGAAGCCCATAACACTCACCGTCGAGGAAGGCCGGGAGCTGCTGGAGATCATTCATGGCAAAGACCTGACGGTCGGCGTGGGCCACATCGAGCGGTTCAATCCGATTGTAGATGAGATCAAGAAGATCGCCGATCAACCGGCTTACGTCTCCATCAAAAGACACAATCCTACCTCAAGCCGCATCACCGATGCGTCTGTGGTCGAGGACCTCATGATCCATGACATCGACATTGTCTTCAACGTGCTCTTCCAGGGCGACGACAATTTCAAGATTCACAGCGCCGGAAACCGGAACGTCTGCGAGGCTTTGGCCGTCTTCTCGCATTCGGTGGTCAGCATCTCCGCCAGCCGCTTGTCTTCCAAGAAGTTCAGAACGTTTTATGTAGAGGCCGAGGACTTCACGACGGAAGGCGACTTCATGACTCAAGAGGTCTACATCTACCGAAAGCCCGGCAAGTACGGCGTGGAGAATGAGAGGTACTTGCAGGAGAATATCATCGAGAAGGTGCTGGTCAACAAGGTGGAACCGCTGAAGGTGGAGCTGAAAACATTCCTCGATGCAGCCAAGAGTGGCAAGCCGTTCTCAGTAACACCGGAGCAAGCCCTGAAGAACCTCATGATTTGCGAGGAAATCAAGAAGGGATTGAGAGACTGAATCGGTGGAACTCATGTCCTTGTGAGTGACAAATAGATGTTAGTGACAAATCGACCCTGAAAGATAGGCCATGAAAGACGGATGGATCGGAATGAGATCTAAGGGAGACTTCAGAGATGAGCTGTGACTGCCCCTACTATGCTCACCCCACGGCTGTGGTCGAGAGCGAGGCCATAGGAGACGGAACCAAAATCTGGCACTTTGCCCATGTGCGGCGTGATTCCAGGATCGGCAAGAACTGCAACATCGGCAAGAGCGTTTATATCGACATTGGCGCAGAGATCGGAGACAATGTAAAGATTCAGAACTTCGTCTCCGTTTACAGAGGCGTGTGCATCGAGGATGATGTTTTCATCGGCCCATCCGCCACATTCACCAACGACCTCTTCCCTCGCGCCTTCGTCTGGGATGAGGAACATGTGGTGCCGACGCGCATTTGCCGGGGCGCGAGCATCGGGGCCAATGCTACGCTGGTCTGCGGTATCACGGTGGGCGAGTATGCTTTGATCGGTGCAGGATCCGTGGTGGCCGAGAGCGTGCCGCCCTATGCTCTCGTTATTGGAAATCCCGCGAAGCAGAGGGGCTGGGTTTGCCGATGCGGCAAGCGGCTGGAGAAGATGGCCGGAAAGGACAGCGACGCAAATAAAGCCTTTTATAAATGCACGGCGTGCGGAAAGGAAATCGAGATCCAGGAAGGATAACTAGAGATGCCTGAGAACAAAGAGAAGATCGCCATCGTCGGCCTTGGCAATGCCGGTCTGCCCCTGGCCGCGGTGGCAGCAGACAGCGGCCTTGCGGTTGTGGGTGTGGACATCAATGCGGAGCGCTGCCGTCTCATCAACCGTGGTTTAAATCCAATCCCGGAAGAAGCTGGCCTGGGGGAGCTGATAGCGCAGCACGGTGGAAAGAACCTGGTGGCCACGCCGCGATTCGAGGATGCAAAGGATTGCAGCACATTCATTGTCATTGTTCCCCTTTTCGTGGACCAGAGCTTCAATCCCGATTTTACCATTATGGAGAGCGCCGTTCGATCTCTCGGCAAGATCTTGAAGAAGGGCGATCTTGTGGTGCTGGAGACCACGTTTCCTCCCGGGACCACGGACGGCAAGGTCCGGGCATGGCTGCGAGAGTCCAGCGGCCTGAAAGACGGAGAATTTTTCCTGGCCTACTCGCCGGAGCGGATCATGACCGGATACAGCATCTCTCGGCTACGGGAGTTTCCGAAAGTGATCGGCGGCACGGATGAAGAGAGCGGTTTTCGTGCCTATCAGGTTTACAAAAAATTTATCGCCAATTTGCACCTTGTCTCGTCTGCGAAAGTGGCCGAGATGATCAAGGTGATGGAGGGCTGCTACCGCGATGTCAATATCGCTCTGGCCAATGAGCTGTTCAAGATCTGCACAGACCTTGGGATCGACTTCTTTGAGGCCAGGGACAAAGCCAACCACGAGTTCTGCCACATCCATCTGCCATCCACGGGCGTGGGCGGCCACTGCATTCCCGTTTATCCCTGGTTCCTGATCAAAGAGATGGAGAAGCGCGAGCAGTTCAGCTTCTGCCAGCTGCTTTCCGCCTCGCGTCAGGTCAATGATGAGATGATCGAGTACTGGGCAGAGAAGATTCTTCGGGCGTGCATAAAAGTCGACAAGCCTCTGGCCGCCGTCAAGATCTGCATCAGGGGCATCACCTTCCGATCCGGGGTCAAGGAGTTCTACCACAGCCGCAATCTGGCGCTGGCGAAACTGCTTACGGAAAAGGGCCTGGACGCTTATGTTTTCGATCCGCTTCTCACCAAAGACGATGTGGAAAAGAAGGGATTTCGCTATCTTGAACCGGAGCAGGCGGATCTGATCTTCGATCCCTTCCATTTGACGTTCGAGTGTCCTGAGCGCGAAGCCGCAGGGCAAGTCGACCGAAGGCAGGTCTAGATGAAGGTTCTGCTTCTCTCCAATCAGCCGGAGAGGACGACAAGGCTGATGATGTTCAAGGGCACACTGGAGCGGCTGGGGTACGATGTCATCATCCCGCGCTTTGGCACCACAAGCTGGATGGGAGTGGCAAGAGAGGCCAAACGGGCGCTGCTTAAAGAGTCGCCTGATGCAGTTCATCTCTTCAATGTGCCGGACATAATCTATCACGGCCTGGCAAAGCTGAGAGGAACGGGATTTAAAAAACTCATCTATGACTATCGATCGCCCTGGGGAGTCGAACTGCAGATGACCTTCGGCCCTCCGGCAAGGCCGGCAGGCGAGTACTTCGAGCGGGAACTGGCGGGCGCTGCGGATATCATCACTGCGGTCAACCGGCCCCTGGCGGACAAGGTCAAATCCTATCGAGAGGCGCAGGGAAAGCCACAATTCATTGTGCCCAACTATCCTGCCAAGAGCTTCCTGGAAAAAAGCAGGATGAATGGCAAAAAAGCCAGCGGCTCCGATGTGAATGCACTGGGTGAGGATCCCATCGTCTTCATGGGCCGCATCAGCCGCCAGGAAGGCATCGGCAATCTGCTTCGATTGATCCGAGAAATTCCTGATCGGGAGTTTTGGATCATCGGCGACGGACCGTTCTCGCGCTGGTACTTGCGCGGCCTTCCCGGCAATGCCCGGTTCTTCGGCTGGCAGCCCCACGAAAAGGTGGCTGGACTGATCAGCAGGGCCAGGATCTGCCTTATTCCCCACGGCGAGACTATCCTCACGCCCTATGCCACGGACAGGAGCGTCTGGAAGCTCAATGAATACCTGACACTGGGCAAATCCGTTGTGGCCTCGGGAGTGACCATGGAGGAGAAGAGAAAGAACCTCATGGTGGTGAAGAGCAAAGACCTCAAGGATGCATTGCTGCAGAACCTGGAGCAAGAGCCGGAGAAGCTCGGTCCGGATGATTACAGGTTCTGGGAGATGAATGACAAGGTTATCCGAGAGGTTTACGAGAGCCTTTAATTTAACTTATTTTAATTTAAACTAATTCTTGCCGGCGATATCTGCGAAATAGATAAAAGCGATCAAATAGTGGTGCATCGGCCTTGATGCAAGACCTGTTCAACCTGCTGTTTAATCGGATTTTCAGAGGTGGACGATTCCGGGATTTTTGCAGGATTGCTGACCATCTTGTGCCAGTTCTCGCGCTCCCAGAGGTTTTGCGATCTATCCTCCTCGGCAAGGAACTGGCGCAGGCGCATTGTCAGCACATCCCAATTTATCTGGTGGCCGTCGAAATCCGGCCCATCCACGCAGGCAAAGCGGGTCTTGCCGTCCACTTCCACCCGGCAAGCTCCGCACATGCCGGTCCCATCGACCATGATGGGCGTCAAGCTGGCGACTGTCTTGACGGCGAAAGGCTGAGTCGCTTGAGACGAGACCATCATCATGAAGGGGCAGCCATGCAGGAAGACTCGATTCACTTTTCGGCCCGAGCCGAGGATTTTGCCCAGGTAATCGTTGGCCCAGCCGCCGTTGCTGCAGCCTGCGGCCACTATCAGCTCATCGCTTGATTGCCGCAATTCGTTTTGCCAGAATATGAAGTCCGGACCCCTGCCTTCCACGACGGTTATGACGCGATTTCCAGCTTTCTTGAGGGCTTTGATCAGGGGCATGGTAGGCCCCACGCCAAAGCAGCCGCAGGCGCAGACGACCGTGCCGAAGTACTCAATTTCCGTGGGCTTTCCCAAGGGACCGGCGAGGTTGGCAACGCAGTCGCCTTCGCGGAGCAGGGAGAGCTTGATGGTGCCGGTACCCAAGGTATAAAAGACGATGTCCACTGTTCCTGCTGCCGTGTCCCAGCCGGCCAGGCCCATCGGTATGCGCTCGGCGCTCTCATCCGATCGGATGATGATGAACTGACCGGGCCTGGCACTCCTGGCGACCTCTGGGGCAAGAAATCTCATGCGGACAATATTAGGAACAAGCGTCTCATTCAACACGATCCGGTACATCAAGAACCACCTCTCTCCTCTGCCTCGACTTTGCTCAGTTTCACGGCACAGACCTTCAGCTCCGGAATCTTGGCCACGGGATCAAGAGCGGGATTGGTGAGGACGTTTGTGGGTGTCTCAGCAAAGTGGAAGGTCATGAAGATCACGCCCTTCGGCGACTTTTCCGTCAGCTTCGCCCTGGCGCAGACACGGCCCCTGCGGCTGGAAACCTCCACTCGGTCGCCGTCGATGATGCCAAGACCATCGGCATCCATCGGGTTGACCTCCACCAGCTCCTCATGGCGAAGATGCTCGATGTCATGCACCCTGCGGGTCATGGTGCCGGTGTGGTAATGGCAAAGGATTCTGCCGGTAGTGAGAATCAAAGGATAATTGGCATCAGGCAGCTCCATCGAAGGCCGGTAATGCAGCACGCTGAACTTGCCCCGTCCGCGCGTGAATTTCTCTTTGTGCAGATACGGGGTGCCCGGATGATCTAGGGCGGGGCAGGGCCACTGCAATCCGCCCTCATCCAGCCGCTCGTAGCTTATGCCGCCGTAGCTGGGGGTGAGACTGGCGATCTCGTCCATGATCTCTGATGGATGGGAATAGGAGAACTGATCCTCGTAGCCCATGCGCTGTGCCAGCTGGCAAATGATCCTCCAGTCGGGCCGCGAGCCACCGACGGGCCGGAGGGCTGCTCGAACCCTCTGCACTCTGCGCTCGGTGTTGGTGAAGGTCCCATCCTTCTCCAGGCTCGTGGCGGCGGGCAGGACCACATCGGCCAGGCTTGCCGTCTCGGTGTGAAATATGTCCTGCACTACCAGGAAATCCAATTTTTGCAGCGCCTCGACCACGTGCGTGCTGTCCGGGTCGCTGAGGGCGGGATTCTCGCCCATGATGAACGCGGCTTTAACCTGGCCGGCCAAGCAGGCATCCATAATCTCCACTAAAGTTAGGCCGGGCCTGTCCGGTAGACGTGCCGCGTCCCAGGCGTCCTCGAACTTCTTGCGCACGGCGGCATCGGTCACGGCCTGATAGCCGGGCAGGACGTTGGGCAGTGCGCCCATATCACAGGAGCCCTGCACGTTGTTCTGGCCGCGCAGAGGATTGATGCCGGAAGACGGCTTGCCGATGTTGCCGGTCATCATGGCCAGGTTGGCTAGGGCCAGGACGTTGTCCACACCATGTGAGTGCTGGGTGATGCCCATCGAGTAAATGGTGGAAGAGGGTTTGCAGGTGGCATAGATCCGGGCGGCTTCCTTTATCAGTTGCGGATCAACGCCAACGGCTTTCAGCGCAGCCAAGTGCTGCTTTTCGAAACCCTGCGAAAGCTCTCGCAAAGATGATGCAAACTCATCGAACCCCTCGCAGCGATCTCGCACAAAGTCCAGATCCGCCAAACCTTCTTCCAAGATGGCACGGCACATCTCCAGAATGAGCGGCACATCCGTTCCGGGCTGGTGGCGAAGCCAGATATCGGCATCTTTGCATAGATCAATCCAGCGGGGATTGGCCACGATTATCTTAGCACCCTTCCGTTTGGCCTCTTTTATCTTGAGGGCGATGACCGGATGCTGCTCGGTGGTGTTCGATCCGATGACGAAGATGCAGCCTGCATCGGCCAGCTCGACGATGGAGTTGGTCATGGCCCCGCTGCCGAAAGCCTGGGCGAGGCCGGTCACCGTGGAGGCGTGGCAAAGCCTGGCGCAGTGATCGATGTTGTTGGTCTGCATGACCAAACGGGTAAATTTTTGGGCCAGATAGTTCTCCTCGTTGGTGCATTTGGCCGAGGACAAAAAAGCAAATCTGTCGCCCTTGATTGCGGAAAGCTTTTCTGCAACAAGGGAGAGTGCCTCGTCCCAGGTGGCCGCCACAAGCTTGCCGCCCTTTCGGATGAGCGGTGTCTTGAGACGCTTCGGGCTCTCCACATAGTCCAGGCCGAAGCGGCCCTTCATGCAGAGCTGGCCGTTGTTGGGCGTGTTGCCCCTCTTGCCCTTTACGCGAACGATGTGCTCATCCTGGATTCCGATATCCATCTGGCAGCCCACACCACAATAGGGACAGACGGTTGTGGTGCATGACTCCTGCTTCTGCCACTTCTCCGACCTGGCATAGAGTGCCCCGGTGGGGCAGGCATCCACGCAGGCCCCGCAGAACCTGCAATCTGATTTTTGCAGCGATTCCGGCCCGATCCAGTGCTTGAGATGGTAATTGGGATTGGCGCAAAGGACGCCGACGCCGCGAACCTCCGAGCAGACGCGCACGCAGCGGCTGCACAGGATGCAAAGGTTGTAGTCCCGGTCAAAGAACGGCTCCCTCAGGACAGGCAGGTTCTTGTAGGAGACGGGGAAGCGAATCTTCTCCAGGCCGACATACTCGACGGCCCGCTGCAGCTCGCATTCTCCGTTTTTGGGACAGAACTTGCAGCCGACGACCGTCGGCATCTTTCTCATGCACTCTCTCAAGGATGTGCACTCATTTTTACGGTCACAGAATAGACAGCCTGTGGGGTGATTGGTCAGAGCGAGCAGCATCTCCAGGATATGCCTGCGCATCTCTTGCATCTCATTCGTCTTGGTCTGAATTTGCATTCCCTCTTCTGCCTGGGTCGTGCAGGCGCAGGGGAAGACCTCTTTTCCTGAAACTGAGACAATGCAAAGCTTGCACGATCCGATTGGCTTGAGGTCTGGATGGTCGCATAATGACGGCAGATAAATGCCTGCCTTTCGAGCTGCATCGAGAATAGTAGACCCTTTTGGGACTTTGACCGTTTGGTCGTCAATTATCAGGCAAATCTCGTCCATGGCCGTTTACCGCTGCATGAATTCATTCAGAAACACAAAACGTGGGTGTCGTTGTCATGCAGTTTCTCTTCCGAGTTTTTGATTTAAGGATATTTATGATCTTTTCATAATTGCTATGAAGATACAAATCTTTTCGCAGTATTCGCACATTGTGAAATAGATAAAACTAATAATTGATGATTACAAACTTCAATGCGAATTCATCTGGCTAAAATGAGGACGATTTCTCCTCCGAACGATCTAATATCTATGACATTTTATCACAAAAAATTTTATTAAAGCCGAAGATCTCCGTGAGGCTCAAGAAAGCATGTGCCAGCCAAGACCAAAAGAATATATTCATATTAACCATTAGCTGAAAGTCGATCAACCTCAGGCGGATAGCCGCGCCGCGAAGTGGGATGAAATGTCTACCAAGATCAACCTGAATCGGGTGGAGATGCCAAAGCAGCTCCCGGAAGAGCGGAAGAACAACTTTCAGGAGGTCGCCTTGGGCTATACGGAAGCGCAGGCAGAATATGAGGCAAACAGGTGCATCCAATGCAAGAAGCCTAAGTGCATAGAAGGCTGCCCGGTGGGCGTGGAAATCCCGAATTTCATTCGCGCCTTGCGAGAGAAGGATATGTTTGAGGCTGTGCTGTCTCTAAAGAGAAAAAACAGCCTGCCCGGAGTATGTGGCCGGGTCTGTCCCCAGGAGGTGCAGTGTGAATGTCGGTGCGTTTTAGGAAAGAAGGGCGCGCCGGTGGCCATCGGTCGCCTGGAGCGCTACGTTGCTGATTGGGAGCGGGCCCAGGAAAAATGCCCGCGATGCGAGATCCTGCCGCCCACGGGAAAGAAGGTGGCAATCGTTGGTTCCGGTCCTGCGGGGCTCACCAGCGCCGCAGATTTGGCCCGGATGGGTCACGGCGTCACCATCCTTGAGGCGCTGCATGAGGCGGGCGGGGTCCTGGTCTACGGCATCCCGGAGTTTCGTCTCCCCAAGAGCATCGTCAAGGCCGAGGTTGATTATGTTCGATCCCTGGGCGCGGACCTGAAGCTCGATGCCGTGGTAGGAAGGCAGGTGGGCGTGAAAGAGCTTTTGGAGAGCGGTTACGATGCAGTCTTCCTGGGGATCGGAGCCGGTGCGCCGCGTTTCCTCAATGTGCCCGGCGAGAATCTGGGCGGCATTTACTCCGCCAACGAGTACCTGACTCGCGTCAACCTCATGAAGGCCTACAAATTCCCTGAGTACGACACTCCCATCCGCCGAGGCAAAAGAGTTGCCGTGGTCGGCGGCGGCAACGTGGCTATGGATGCCGCCCGCTGTGCTCTGCGCCTGGGTGCGGATGAGGTTCATGTCGTCTACCGTCGCTCGCGCGAGGAGATGCCCGCCCGTCTGGAAGAGGTGGAAAACGCCATGGAAGAGGGCATAATCTTCGACTTCCTGACCAATCCCACAAAATTCGAGGGCGACGAGCGGGGCATGGTCAAGGCCATGCAGGTTGTGGAGATGGAGCTTGGCGAGCCGGATGCCTCCGGGCGGCGCAGCCCCAAGGTGAAGAAAGGCTCGGAGCACACCGTTGACGTGGACACGGTCATCATTGCCGTCGGCACGATTCCCAATCCTCTCATCGCCAGCAGCACGCCTGAGCTGAAGACGACAAAATGGGGCACTCTGGTTGTGGACGAGCGCTTCCGTACCACGATGGAAGGCGTCTGGGCGGGCGGAGACATCACCAGCGGCGGAGCCACGGTGATCTCGGCGATGGGCGCGGGAAAAGCGGCGGCCAAAGATATGGATGAATGGCTGAGGAAAGACGGAAAGTGGAGCTAGCTTTCTGATTTAATATTTTATTTTTCCGCGATAAATTGGCCGCCAGCCGCCAATGATCGCTGGTCTTTGTCAACATCCAGCTTTGATCAGTAGCCATGAAGCCACTCTTTAAGTGCGGCCATCTCTGCATCCCTCTCGACCAAATATTTCATAAATTTTTGGAAATTGAGTCGCTTATGAGCATTGGGAATACTATGCAGAGCATGAGAGTCGTTAGGGAGATCAAACGCTGACGGTGATATCTTATTTTGTCTGGCTCGCTGCAAGATCCATTCCTCAAGAAATGGAGAAATTTGCACAATTCTCCTGCGGCCATCACTTTTGCTGACCAGCAATTTGATGGATGATTTGCTGTCTTCTTGAATGTAATCACGAAGGCTTGATGGTTGATGGCTGTCCGGATCTTCATCTATGATGCCGATAACCAGTGGATTTCTGTCCTTTGTCACTTTTTCCAGAACCTTGCCCTTGCAGCCCTCATGTTTTGGCCTGGAAAAACCAAGGATTTTTATCAAGAATTCATCATTGAAGCACTCGACCACAATCACTGCTCTTCATCTCCGATGAACCCTTCCAGATTAAAGAATGGATCGTAGCTCATAAGCTCGGAGATTTGATCCGCATTAAGACTCTTTACCTTTGTTTGATGATCTTTGAAGTAGGTGATAAAAACGCAGACGGACTCTCTTTTCGCTTTTTCCAGAATTGCTAGAAGAAGATATGGATTATGGGTGGCTATAAAATATTGATTTGACAAGTCGAATGCTATCTTTTCGCCCAGGTATTTAGTGTAATATGGAAACGAATGAGATTCAGGTTCTTCGAAAACTAAGATCGAATCTTTGTTGGAATCTATTGCAGTTGAATAAAATACGATCCTTTGCAGCGTATCCGATGTTAAAAAATAGGGATATGTTATAATGGCATCATCCTGTTGCTTCATGATCTCTATCTTATTCTCTTGAAGCCTGAAGACTAGCTTGAGCTGGAACGGCTCAAATATTGCGGAAGCAGCTTCTCTCAATCCCTTGTGGTTTCTGAGCACGGAAAAGAGATTATTGCCAGAAGGTGGGCGAAGAAAATCGGCGTCTTTTTGCTGGAAATCCTTTTTTGGCGAAAACCGATAGAGTTTGATCGGCAACAGCTCCTTAGAAACACTGGAAGTCCCCTTTGCATCGTAATCGTAGTCAAACGAAGAGCATTCTTTGCCATTCGATCCAGTTTGGCGGCCCAAGAATCGACCATCCTTAAATGCAACTACCAATCCATGATCGTTCGCCTTTATCTCCAGATTTTCATCGAGGTTTTCGTCATGGAATAGATTGCTCATGCCCTCAATTCGGACAAAATCCTCAATTCGTCCATATTTTAAAAAGGATAATAAAGCTAGAGATTCAAGAATATTTGACTTTCCAGCATTGGGCTCGCCAATGAAGAGATTAATCTTTCCGCAATTTAATTTCAAATGCCTGATTGACTTGAAATTCCGGATCTTTAGATCATCGATCATCTTGATAACCCTTCCAATGCCCAAATTGGCATTGTCTTCGCGAATATAAATTAATGCTGGACGCGGCCACAAATAGAACCATTGCAAAACGGCATGAATTAAAAAGCACAAAATAAAAAAATACAAAAAATATTATTAAACTAAAATAGATATTACTCGACCGTTACGCACTTCGCCAGATTTCTCGGCTTGTCGATGGGCAGGCCCAGTTTATTGGCCGTGTAATAAGACAGAAGCTGCACGACCACGGTCGCCAGCACGGCAGAGAAGACCGGCAGCGTCTCCGGCAGCTCGATCACGACATTGGCCACTTTGCCGATGTCCGGATCGCCTTCCGTGGCCAGAGCGATGACATCCGCGCCGCGGGCTCTGACCTCCTTGATGTTGGATTGGATCTTCTTGCCGCAGGTGGCCAGCGCCACCACGGGCGTCTTCTCGGTGATCAAGGCCAGCGGCCCGTGCTTCAGCTCCCCCCCGGCGTAGCCCTCGGAGGGAATGTAGGCGATCTCCTTCATCTTGAGAGCGCCCTCCAGGGATATCGGATAGAGATAGTCCCGCCCGATGAAGAAGTAGCATCCGGCTCCGGAATAAATCTCGGCCACCTCGCGAATCGCTTCTCTTTTCTCTAAAACCCTCTGCACGAGGCCGGGAAGCTTGGTCAGCTCGATGAGCATCTTACGGGCCTGATCCGGCGAGAGGTGGCTGCGGGCACGGCCCAGGCGTATGGCGAGCAGGATGAGCGCCACCAATTGAGATGTGAAGGTCTTGGTCGCTGCCACGCCGATCTCCGGGCCGCAGCGGGTGTAGATAGTCCCGTCCACCAGCTCCGTGACCGTCGAGCCCACCACGTTGGTTATGGCAAGGCTGGCCAGGCCGCAGGTCTTGGCCTTTTTGAGGGCCATAAGAGTGTCGGCTGTCTCTCCCGACTGGGTGATGCCGAGAAG
>RPOO01000022.1 GCA_003857025.1 Methanothrix sp. | reverse complement strand
GCAGTCCATCCCCAAGTCGGATTCAAATGGATGGTTCGAAGCTGACTCTCTCCAAGATCGGCTCCATCAGGATATTCAAGCATAGGGATGTTGAAGGGAAGAGCCTATCAAGATCCGACCCCTACTTTGAGCAAACGATTCAAAGCAAGTTAGATCGATGACATAGGAAGCCCTGCCCCTTCAGGGACATGGGAGGAAGTCACTGATTAATGATGACTCGGTTCGATGATCACATGATATCGATGATAACCTCGCATCGCTGATAGGTCCGTGTCGATGATGCCTGGCGTCTATGATCACACTGGTCAATAATGGTCCGATGATGACGGCAAAGATAAATCATCCAAAAGGCTTTTGCTTTAACACCGCCACAAATAGTTGTTAGAGGAGTTGTTTGTGAAGACGATCATCATTGCCCTTGTCGCGCTAACTCTGGCATTCATCCCCATGGCAGCCGCTTTCGGTTGCACGGGAGACCTTTTCCAGATAAAAAATCTGCTTTCCACGAATGATGCATCCTTCGTTCAAGATCTGCAGACCGTTCTTGGCAGCTATCGCTATACTGAGAATTATTCAGCCGGTACCTTCGACTGCATGGACACGACCATGATCGCCATGCGCGTTCTACAGGATTATGGTTTCTATCCGAGCATACTTGGCAGAATCGCCCTTAAAAAATGGCCGGGAGAGTCCCACACCTGGCTGGCGGTCCCGGACGGCAAGGGTCACTTTGCGTTCATAGAAACCACTGCCTTCGCTTCGGGTGTGCCGTGCCTTGGCGTGGTGGTTTCGGCGGAAGAGGGCAAAGACTACGCTTCCGGCAATGTATTTCTCAATCCCATGCAAACATACCTATGCTTCGGCTATTCCGAGGAGCGGTTCTTGAAGGATCTGCACAAGGTGGAAAAGATAGCACCCGGGCAGATAGTGTTGAATCGCGATCAACCAAAGGAGAATGAGTGGGTTTATAATTAATAAACCGCTATTGGAGAATCAAATAATTAAATAAATAGTAAACTGAAGGCCGTCAGGCTCTCCCGCCTGGCAGGGATTGACGGAAAGATGGGTGAAATCTGGAAGAGCCTGAATGGCCGGGAAATGTTCGCTATTTTCCATCTGCGAATTCTTTATGGTCCAAATCCAATACGCTTGATACCACCCCTATCCAGAGGTTCTCGTCATCGATTGCGGGAAGCTCATACAATTTCCCTTTTTCATTCAGAGCATAATTGTAAGGCGTTTTGCCCCAGTTCCACAGGTCCGTGGGTGACGCTTTGGACAATTCGCCGGTCACATTGACGCTGGCAACTTGCGTTAAAATGGCTTGGCCGCTGCTTCCGCCAAGCTGCACCGGATCTGATGCTATGCAGCCAATCGCCAGGAATGATAAAGCCAGGCTGAGTAATACAAGGTTTCTTAGGAGATTTGTCATGCTTTTTCTCATGCTAGTCATCCTCATTTGCCGATATCAACAATGCCTTCAAATGAACGAATCCGATTTATTAATCCTTTTGAGATTTGATATGATGAAATTATGTATTTTTAAGGCATTTTATGAATCAATAATTGACATAAAGTATAAGCCCCGGCCAAATTGGGCTTCATGGTACCGAGATCTAAGACTGCCCGGCAGCCCAGGAGCGCCTCAATAGAATCGAGAAGGACTTGGCTATGATGCTTTTCCGGACGATAAAACACAGAAAAAAAAAATTAGAAACCACTTTAGACAAGCTCTTCTCTCTATAGCGCCCTGGTTGCAGCACGTGATCCGACCAGGATATGAAAGGCAACCGTGATGGCTCGATCCATAAGCGCAATCGAGACGCCCGCAGCGGCAGGCACGCCAACGCCTGCGAGCAGGACGGCAAGGCCTCCCTCCACGAGCCCCAGACCCGAGAAAGTCACAGGGATAAGTGATAGTGCGCTGACGAGGGGAAGCCCAAAAATGAGCATGGGCAATGGGATCTCGTAGCCCACGGATCTCGCAATGATGGCGATCCTCAGGGCGTGGGTGATCCAGGCGACGATTGTCATGAGTACCGATCCTGCCATCAGCCCTTTGATCCCTCGTACATCGCTGATCGCATCATCGAGGGCGTTGGCGATTCCCGTGAAGCGGGAGGATCGACTGCGAAGCACTTCCAGGACAGAGGATCTACGGAGCCAGAGGAAGGATGCCGATGCTGCAATCATGAGGATCGCTGATGAGGCGAGAAGAATATACGGACCTCTCTGGGCGAGGAAGACCATCCCCCACAGTCCCAGGGCGAAGGTAGTCAGAAGATCTGCATACCGGTCAATAACTACTGAGGCCAGGCCTTTGTATAGGGTCAGCTGGTCTCTGACCAGCAACGACCGTGATAGGTCACCGATCCTGCCTGGCGTCAGATCCGAGAGGATCATGCCGCCTGCAAATGCCTGGTAGGCATCGGAGAGCGGCAGATCCTCTCCCAACGCGTGAAGGACCCGCCGCCATCGCAAAGAGAGGATGAGAAAGGTGATGGAGTAGACCGCCGGAGCCAGCAGGAGGAGGGCCGGGCTGGCAGAGAGAACTGTGGATAAGGCCGCGGCAGGATTAAACCTGTAGAGCAGGGCTGCGATAAGAAGCAGACCGAATATGAGCCTGGCAGCCGTTCTCCAGAACATACTCTTTTAGAAAGGCGTCGAAGGTTATAGCCCTGGCGATCCTGCACGATTCCCACGGCAGAAATATACAATCCTAATATGCAAGGACAGAGAGGAGGGTTAGCAGTCCAAGCGCCATGCAGAATCTTGAGAAACTGACATCTTTTGCAAACCGGATCATCAGATTCATACTCAAGTACCCCACGATGAAAGAAGACACAAACATAGCCGCTGCGGTCCGTTGTGGTAAAGCACCGATCGAGCCGTCCAGGACGATCGCGCCAAGGACTGCGGGCACGCTGATGATGAGGGATATCACCAGAGCATCTTCCCCACTGATGCCCCGCATTAGGAGGACGGTCAGGGTCGTTCCTGTCCTGGATACACCAGGGAGTATCGAAAATCCCTGGGCGAGCCCCAAGATCACCATATCCCCAAGAGCCAGATCTTTCGTGCGCCTGGTAGCGGATCCCCTGAACCTGAGGAGCAGGCCTGTTGCGATCAGAAGAAGCCCTATCAGCACCGTGGCCTGCCTGCCTCCTGTGAAACTCTCCCGGAAGAGCAGGTACAGTGGAACGCCTGTGACACCTGTAAAAAGCGTAGATACG
This sequence comes from Methanothrix sp., assembly GCA_003857025.1. Classification (GTDB taxonomy): domain Archaea; phylum Halobacteriota; class Methanosarcinia; order Methanotrichales; family Methanotrichaceae; genus Methanothrix. Next base: position 17,470 of record RPOO01000022.1, on the reverse strand, counting down.
ACCACCGTCCTCGTCAGTTTTGAGTCTCTCTCCCGGATGATTCCCAGGAACTCATGTCTGAAGCGGATGAGCACCGCCATCATGGTGCCCAGGTGCAGGAAGATCGAAAATGAGAGCGCATCGGCCGGAGAAATTCCGAGCCAGCCTATCATGGCGAGCATCGTCTGGCCCTCGCTGCTTATGGGCAGCCACTCTGTGATCCCCTGTAGGATGCCGAGAACTGCGCCCTGCAAAGCCTCCATCAACTGCAAGTCCCCTTCTGGGAGTATATCATCTTTTGGATTATGTTATCAATATCGCATGTACGCAAATCGCTATCTAGAAGTTAATTAGAAAAATTTTTCTCCTATTATCTTGGCTATGCCTCTACAATCGCGATCTTCTCTTCTGTCAGCCCGTAGAAGCTCGTAGACAAGAGCATCTATTTGGCGGTCGATGGCGTCGCTTCTGGCCCTTACGCTCAGGTAAAATCTTTTGAGCTTCGAATTCCTGCGCGTTCGAGAAATCGCGTGGGTGACCTTGATCAACATTCTCCTAATATGCGGCGAACCGTGTTTAGTGTGGTGTTCTGTTTCGCAGCCCAAATAATCAACTATTTTAATATTCATACAAAAGTTTTTTATCTAGTAATTGATATATGGATATGGTGTGTTCAACATGAAGCTGCTACTTTATGGGATACTGATCTTTGCAGCCGTCATATCCATTGCTGCCGGTGATACTTATAGCCATAAATATGATACCTTCGAAATAAGCTTTTCAACTCCATATCAGACATCAGCCGATGTTCAATGGGGCGACGAAAAACCGGGAATGACTATCAAGGTGAATCTGGGTGATGGAGTGAGCCCTTACATTACTCCTCATGCCTTAACCACATGGGAATCAAGAGCTGCAACAAGGTCCAACTTGGAGAGGCTCTGGACTTCCCGCGCCAGCGGCAATGCCTACACTGTTCCGACGATCAAAAAGCTTGCCAATGGAGACTTCCTGGCTTCAGGCCGCATGATGATTCAGGCCGATAAGATCACAACAACCATGAGAACCTTTGACTTTAATGGCGACGACAGAATCGATTACATAGTCTATTGGAACGGCTACGGCAACTTCGACTATGCTCTCCTAAATTCCCTGGCCACCAATACTCGCGTGAGCCTGAATGAATCGGAATCGAAGACCGCCAGCGATTATTCTGTTCGATTGAGGGCAACGCGACAGCATGCAAAATCCGCGGGAAGGGCTTTTGTGAGCGGTTGAGGAGCCATCCGGCGAACGGCACGATAGAGATCCTGTCTGATTGCAGCAAAATGGAGAGGCTCGGAGGCAATAAAATCTGTTCGACTCCGTCCTCGTTCACTTTGCATTTTAGGATTATGCAGGGCTGATCCCCTCTAATTTATTGGTGCGAGTTCCCTTTAGCGCTCGATTTCATCCCTGCAGCCTCCCTGACCAACTCATCATGAAAATTAATACCGCTATGGCGAACAAAAATAACGCAACTATGAATAAACTTAAAGTCGCATGAAGTGCATGAATATAGTTTGATAATGAAAATACTCCAAGTTTCTCCTTACTTCCCGCCCCACATGGGCGGTGTTGAGTATCACGTCAAGGGACTGGCCGATGGGCTGGTCGGAAGAGGTCACAGTGTGCGGGTGGCCTCATCTTGCGGAAGCTGGGAGAAGAACTTCACTCGCATTCCCAGCATCGACTTGCTCTACGCGCCGCTGCCGCTGCACCTACCGAAAATTGCAGCCGACATCTACCACAGCCACATTCCGAGCCCTCTCTTTGCCTTCATGCTCCGCAAATCATCGCCTCATGTGGTAACGTACCACAACGATGTGGTAGTTCCTTCCAGGCTGAATGGATATCGTCTTCCGCTGCGCTTTGGCAAATCGCTGGAATGGGTGAATCGCAGACTGGTCAAGCCCATACTGGATGATGCGGAGATCGTGGTGGCAACGACCAGAAGCTATGCAGAGACGTCTCCCGTCCTGCAAGATTACTTGCATAAGGTCAGGATCGTTCCCAACGCCGTTGATTGCGCTATCTTTCCCCATGACAAGCCAAAGGAAGGCTACGTGCTCTACGTTGGCCGCCTGGTGAACTACAAAGGCATCGAATCTCTGCTGGAGGCCATGAGCATCGTACAGAAGAGCGCTAAACTTGGATTGGTGCTGGCTGGAGACGGCTATGATCGGAGCCGCCTGCAAAATATGGCCTTGCGGCTTGGAGTTAAGGCAGTCTTTACGGGAAGGCTGAAGCGATCCAGGCTCATCGACCTCATGTCCCGGGCCGAGATGCTCGTCCTCCCTACAACCAGCCGTCTGGAGGCTTTCGGCATCGTCCTTCTGGAAGCTATGGCCTGCGAGGTGCCGGTGTTGGCCTTCGACACGCCGGGCGTAAACGAGGTGGCTTTGCAGGGCGGCAGGATATTCACCAGTACCGTCGACCTGGCCAAAAGCATCTTAGAGCTGCATGATAGCGAACCCTTGAGACGGTCTTTGGGCAGACGGGGCCGGGAGGCTGTGCAGGAGAAATATTCCTGGAAGAGCGCGCTGGACAAGATCGAAGCGGTTTACGAAGAAGTTGCCTGAAGGATGGCACAGGTCAGCCGCGATTTCGAGATTTAGGCGCGGAGATGGGGATAAATGATCATCAGCCTCAAAGACGAGAGGACCAGGGCATTGCTCATAGCCTCGCTCATGAGCCTGGCTGCAATCATATTCATATTAAAATTCACTGATGCAAATTTAAGTTGGAGCATGATTTTCCAGGTTGACGGCAGATTCCTGGTTTTGGCGCTGGCTCTGCACATATCTTCCTGGGTGTTTTATGCCGTCAGGCTCCAGCGCCTCACATCTTTGGCCGGGCATGAGATCTCCTTTCGCCTCTCCTTCAAGTCCACCCTGGCATCGAACTTCCTCGCCGCCCTGACGCCTTCTTCTGCCGGAGGAGAGCCGCTGCGCATCAAGATTTTGGCCGACGACGGCATGAGCTACGGCAGCGCCACCGCCGTCGCCGTAGGCGAGCGGCTGCTGGACAGCATCTTCTTCCTGGCAGCTCTTGCCATCTTTCTTACCATCTCCGGCTTCATGACGGGATTCGGACTTGAGATCGGGGCGATTTTCTTCATCCTGCTCCTGATCCTTCTCATATTTCTGGCTGAACTTGCGGCCAGGCCCGATAGGATCGCAAAACTCATGGCATGGGCAAAAGTCAAAACAGGAAACAGACCCATAATTTTATCAATCGAAAGAGAAATCTGGCTCTTCCGCGATGCCGGAATACAGCTTGCCTGGAAAACACTGCGCCACATACCTGTCATGATGGCTCTCAGTGCTCTAATCTGGATCTGCGAATTTTTGGTCCCATCCGCTCTGCTGGTAGGCATGGGACAAGGTCCAAGTTTCCTTTTATCCATCACCTCCCAGATAATTCTGGCCATCATCAGCATCCTGCCGCTAACGCCCGGAGGCAGCGGCGTGGCGGAACTGGGCATGAGCTATTTGTATTCCACGTTCGTCCCGGCGGCATTGCTGGGGCCGCTGGTGGCCATCTGGAGAATTATTACCTATTTCATCAACATAGTCGTCGGCGCCGCCTTTGCCGGAGAATCGATAAACGGAATATTGAAGAGATGACAAATAGTCCACTGGAGGTCTTCGTCCTCCGGTTCCAGAATCTTGCAGGACTTAGGAAATTCGCCATCACATCCGCTCGTTTCATATTTCACCAGTCCGAAACGAATCCGCCCAATACTGAATGCTCAATACTGAATATATGTGTTCTCAGCCTGATTCCCATCCATTTTATGGGCCGGCTTTGGTATAGTTGTGAAATCAGAGACCTGAGCAGTATTATTCGCAAAATTGCCTGTAGGAACCTTCGGCAGCCACATCAACGATGCATTGGCTCCATAGGTTTGGTTCATTTGGTCATTGAATTGCTGAATTGCGATATTATACTGCGCCACATTGCCCGCCAGCTGTCCCAGCTTCAGACCTTGCTTCACGCCGTCTGTGTACGCCTGCTCAACCGGAGACAAAGCCATGCTCGGCAGAACGAGCGATAGCAATAACACCAATGCAATAGTCGATTTCATCGGAGAACGGATATCCTGCTATTTATATAAGCATATTGAGCCGAGGAACTTGCAGCTACGGCGAGCTTTTGGGCTGTAGCTGAATATGGGTCCTATCTAAAAGGAGTACAGATTTTGCGATGGGCAAAGCAGGAAAAGCAATCTCAATATCGGAAATATCAGACCTGCGTAAATCACAATCAAAATACGAGAATGCTCCCGTCGGGATTTGAACCCGAGTCGAAGGAGTGAGAGTCCTTCATGATTGGCCGAGCTACACTACAGGAGCGCGGATTGGGGGTAGATCATACTATCATTTAAGGCTTTTGGCCCGCGTGCAGTAGTCGCACCACTTTTGCAGAGCGCACTCGCCGTGTTTGGCCGCTCGCGCCCGGCATATGCGCCGCCCGTGCCTGATCAAATTCAGATGCAGTGAGAGATATTTCTCCGGCGGAACGATTCTCTCCAGGATCTCTTGCGCCTTTTCCACGCTCGCCTTCTCCGGCACGAGGCCCAGTCGCCTGGAGACGCGGTGCACGTGCGTGTCCACCGGCATGAAATGCTTGCCGAAAGAGAAGAGCAGAACGACGGATGCGGTCTTGGGTCCCACGCCCGGCAGCGATACCAGATAGTTCATGGCCTCCTTGCCGTCCATCTCGTTCAAAAAGGAAAGCGTGATCGCCCTCGCGTCCTGCCTGATCTTCTGGAGCGTCTCTCTTATGCGGCGGGCCTTGATCTCCGCCAGGCCGCCCGCCCTGATGGCGTCGGCCAGCTTGCTCTCCGGTGCGGCCAGAAGTGCTTCGTAGTCGGGGTATGCCGTCTTCAAGCGGCCAAAGGCCCGCAGGCTGTTGGTATCGCTGGTGTTCTGGGAGAGGATGGTCATGACCAGCAGATCGATGGTGTCGACCTGCCGGGCCAGGGGCTCTCCATAAAGCTCCTCAAGAATACGAATGCAGGCATCGATCTTCTCTTTGTCCATCTCCCTGTCCATGATCTTCTAATGACCATGCAGCGCAAAAAGGTTTGGGAAGGCTTGGGATACGTTCGGCAGGATGGATCACAGGATTGCCAATAATTATTAATTAGATGTGACAGCAGATTCATGTGATGGATTTTGCCACGACCACTCCGTTCTTAGTAGCCCTGCTTATCGGCGCCCTCATCGGCACGGAACGCCAGCGCAGGCTGGCCGAAGATAAGACCCGAGGTGTAGCGGGCCTTCGCACCTTTATCTTGATCTCGCTCTTGGGTGCGCTTTCAGCAACTCTAGCGGAGCATTACGGTTCTGGTTTTGCCATCGCGGCAATGGCCTCATTCACCGTTCTTGTCGCCGTCGGTTATGCTTCGTCGGCCAATGCTCTGGGCCGCATCGATTTCACCGCAGCCGTGGCGGCAGTTGTAACCTTTGTCCTGGGTATGTTGAGCAGTTTTGAAGATACCATTCTCCTCTCCGTCGCTCTGGCCATCCTTGTCACCTGGATACTGGCCACGAGGAACATCACTCACCGCTACGTAGAAGCTTATCTGAGCGAGACCGACCTGCTGGACACGCTCAAGATGGGAATCATCGCACTGGTGATCTATCCCCTTCTGCCGGATACGCCGCCCGACCCCTGGGGCGTCCTCAACCCCCGGCAAATCTGGCTCTTCGTGGTTTTGGTCAGCCTCATCGGCTACGTGGGCTATATCCTGATTCGCATCCTGGGAGCGCAGCGCGGTCTAAGCCTGACCGGCGTCCTGGGCGGCCTTGTCTCCAGCACAGCGGTGGCATCCGCCATGGCTTCCGAGGTGAAGGAGAACCCAGGGGTTATCTCCTCCGCGGTCTTTGCCACGGTCATCGCGAGTTGCACCATGTTTCCCCGCGTTCTCTTTATCGTCTTGGTAGCAAACAGATCGCTGTTCTTCTCTCTTCTTCTGCCCTTTCTGGTTATGACGATTGTAGGCGTTATCCTCGCCTACCTGCTGCTCGTGCGCAAAAGCATGCTGCAACAGGGAAAAGAGGTTGCTGTAAAAGATCCATTCCGCATCGTCCCGGCTCTGAAATTCGGAGCTTTCTTCGCCTTCGTTCTCCTGGCCTCGAAGCTTGCCAATATCTACTTCGGCGATGCTGGAACCTACGCCGCAAGCATAATCGCGGGTCTCGCCGATGTCGATGCTATCACGCTTTCCCTGGCGACTCTTGCTCAATCGACACTGGACCCAAAGGTTGCGGTCACGTCCATAACGCTCGCGGCGATGACCAACACCCTGGTCAAGCTCGCCATCTCCTACTTGCTCGGCACTGTAGAATTCGGCAACAAGATCGCTATTATCTTCCTGCCGATGGTGCTGGCCGGGCTTCTGGTCATGCTCCTGATTTAGAGCCTCAAGGCAGCAGCAGGAATTTGTGAGCATAAAAGTAGTATGCCGGATTTTTATGAATTAATAAAATTTGGAATTTTAGAGACAAATGCACAAAAATATGAATGGGCCCGACGCGATTCGAACGCGTGATCCCCGCCGTGTAAGGGCGATGTCATAACCAGCTAGACCACGGGCCCTGCCCGACATCACTATTTCTTCGTTATATTAGATCTTATCGCTTAGCCTGCCCTGACGGCAGGCCAAGCAAGATCTTATCCGGCGTTTTATCGGTTGGTTGGATCTTTTCCGATCTTCTCCCGCCCGCCTTCAGCGTTTCCGGATGTACATGCCGGTATTTGTCTCGTCAAGTATCTTCTCGGATGTCTTCTTGGTAACCAGGCTGACCAGGATCATGGCCGCCACGGATAGCGCAAATCCATAGATGCTGGGGTGCATGGGCATGGGCGAGATGAACTTGGCGTAGTAGCTGAAGATGAATACTCCCACCAGGCCCACGATCATGGACGCGAGCGCGCCTTCGCGAGTGGCCCTGCGCCAGTAAAGCCCGGCGAAGAGCGGCGTCACAAAGCAGGCCAGCATCACGCCGATGGCCATCCAGATCAGCCAGGCCAGCAGTTCCGGCGGGTTGGACCAGGCCAAATACAGAGTAAGAACTGTGGAAAGCAGAATGGCCGCCCGGCTGAGCAGCGTGATCGACTTTTCCGATGCATCTTTGTTGATGAACTGCTTGTAAACATCCCAGCTCACGTAGCTTCCTATGGTCAGCATCAGCCGGTCTGTGGTCGACATCACGGCGGATAGTACTATGATCGCGACCAGAGGCGCGAAGAATCCGGGGAAGACGTACTCCGACGCCACGATGAATGAGTAGTCCGGCGGATTGGAGACGCCCGTGGGAAGTTTGATAAGGCCATCGTGTACCATCGCCAGGGCGGCAAAGCCCGTGATCTTGCAAAGGTACATAATCACGGCATAAACGACGAACGCCGCGAGGGGAGCCCACTTGAAGTATTTGATATCCCTGGCTGCCAGAACGTTATTGACCACATGAGGTGCCGCCGCCAGCCCGAAGGTGAGCAGGAAGAAGAACGACACCAGATATTCGGGCGTCAGGAAGGCGTACTTGGCGTAGGGCGGATGAACCTGGGGATACCAGAGGTGAGTCATATTCACATCGATGGCCGCCAGCATGGTATTGACATGGGCTAAGCCGCCGGCGGACTGAATAACGAGCGGCCCCACCAGCAGGACGCCCACCAGGATCATTATTCCCTGCACCAGAGATGCCATGCCGATGGCATACAGACCGCCAAGGATGGTGTAGCCCATGACGATGACTGCGCCGATCACCAGAGCCCATTGATATGGTATTTTGAAGAGCCAGGATAAAACCATGCTGATGGAGATGTACTGGCCCACCAGGTAGATGACGGATATGAGAACGCCGATGATGGCGGATGTGCCGCGAATGGCTCCAGGGCTATAAAACCTGTGTGCGAAATAGTCCTGCACCGTCACGTAGCCTGTCCTGGCAGCCACCTGGTGAAGCTTGGTGCCGAAGAACAGAATGCACACGGCAGCCGAGAGCGGAACGAATATCTGCTCCCAAATGCTGGGCCAGCCGGATGCGTAGCCAAGCCCCGCCACTCCCAGGATGGTCATGCCGCTGCAAATGCTGGCCACTACCAGCAGCGTGAATGTCCAGAAGCCCAGGTTCCTGCCTGCGACTAAGAAATCCGCCGAATTTTTGATCTTCTTCGAGGCCAGAGCGCCGATGGCGATCAGGCCGACAAAATACAGAATTATGATAATTGTGCCAATAGCATCCACTTGAAATCACCACTTCAAGGCCCAGAGCAATAGCAGCAATGATATGGCTACGGGCACAAGGATTACTCCCATAAAGACATCAGTCGGCAAACCTATGATCAAATGAAATCCCTCCGCTTGAGACGTGATAGCGTGTACCAAAGTAGCATATTATAAAGCTAACCGTTCGCGTATTCTATTATCTGTATAGATCTGCACGCTGGTTTCCATAGATATGCAATTTAGATCCGATAAATTCATTGATGTAGAAGAATTATACAATGACATTCATATAATGACTCAAATGCTGAAATTGTTGCTTTGAAGTACAGATCAATGCATCTTGTGATATCGGAATTTGTCCAAAATGCTCATGGATATTCATTGATGTTTATGTTTATGAATGTTCCTGAAATATTCAATGGCATGGGTCCTGTCGCCATTGACATCTTTCGAGCCGGGAGAATGCTTTCCAAAGAGCAAGAATCTCCGAAGTGCGAGACTTTTATAGTGGCAAACCAAAGGAATAGAGATGAGCGAGCGACTATCTCCGATGGGCAGCGACCTTAAGAGACTATGCGACAATATTGCCAAGCACGTGGCTGTGTCCATTCTTGATCTGGTAGGGACCGCCGAGAGCGGCCAAATGGAAAAGATGGGCGCGGACGGCACTCCCACCAAGAAGATCGACCGGGTGGCTGAGGAGGCCGTGCTGGCACAGCTTCGCGCCTCGGGTTTGGGCTTCAAGGTGTTGAGCGAAGAGATCGGGGCGGTCACCATCGGCGAGGAGCCATACTATTTCCTCCATCTCGACCCGCTGGATGGGACCTATAATGCCATAAAAGGAATTCCCTTCTATGCAGTTTCCATGTACCTGAGCAAGGACGACTGCCACTTTGGATATGTTTACGATCTAGCCGGCGGCTGCAAATACTATGCCGAGTCCGGTCGGGGCGCGTACCAGGGGCAGGGGAGCCGCCTGTCCGTGTCTCGAAATGGTACACTGAAGGACTTCAGCGTCTCCGCCTACACACTAAGGCCGCACACCGCAAGGATTGTGGAGCTGGGCGACCGGGTGCGCCGCATTCGCACTCTGGGCAGCACATCTTTAGAGATGGTCATGGTGGCCTCGGGAAAGCTTGATGCCTTCGTTGACCTGCGTGGAATGCTACGCGTGGTGGATGTGGCCGCGGGAAAGATCATACTGGAGGAAGCGGGCGGCGTCATCACCGATGAGGGCGGAAGCGAGCTTCATTTGGGTGGAAACATGTGGCAGAAGAGGGAGCTGATCGGCTCGAACGGCTTGCAGCATAGGGAATTGCTTCAGCTCGTGGGCGGTGGTTGTCATTAAGATCGGCTTTGTGTCCAGGCATGAGCCCGAGTCCGTGCAGTTGGCGGCGATGTTCATAGACTGGCTCAGATCCGAGACGAAGTCAGAGGTTTTCGTGGACCAGGAGATCGCTCCCATGATCGGGTCTAAGGGCTCGACAGTGGAGGAGATGGAGCGGCAGAAGGTAGATTTCATAGTCTCAATAGGCGGGGACGGGACCATCCTTCGCACCATTCACAAGATGGCCGATCCCCTGCCGATCCTGGGCATCAACATGGGCACTCTGGGGTTCCTGGTGGATGTTGAGCCGAAAGACGCTTTCGAGACTTTGGAGCATCTCATCTTGGGCTTCGAGGTGGATGAGCGTTCCAGGCTCAAGGTGCTCTTGAACGGGATATGCTTACCCCCTGCCACCAATGAGGTTGCTCTCATGACCGCCAGCCCCGCCAAGATGATAGAGTTCGAGATTATCGTGGACGGCTCGCTCATGGAAGACTTTCGCGCGGACGGCGTTATCATCGCCACCTCCACCGGCTCCACGGCCTATGCCATGTCTGCAGGCGGCCCCATCGTCGATCCTCGCGTGGATGCAATCGTGATGGTTCCTATGGCCCCCTTCAAGCTCTCCAGTCGCCCCTGGGTCATTCCCGGCAAGAGCATCATCGAGGTCAAGCTCAAGATGCCCAAGAAAGAGGCGCTTGTTGTAGTAGACGGCCAGAGCACGACCACTATCTCGACAGAGGATTCTGTGGTCATAAGCAAAGCCGACACGCCAGCCAGATTCGTAAAAGTGGGTCATGACGGATTCTATGCCAAGGTAAAGAGCAAGCTGACCTGATTTAATTAAAATTTTAAAATTAAAAAAAAAGGCTATCTTCCGAATGCAAGAATAGCCGCGCCGGGTTTTACGTCAGCCAAACTAACGGCGCCTGGATGAATATTCCTTTCTTGGACCTGATTTATGGAAAGTCTCTCTGCGAGCATTTCCCGGCCTGCCTCTTGATCTATTGGGAATTGCCATCTCTGCTGCCGCGCCGACGGCGTTCTTTGCAGTCTCGGAATGGTACGGATGATCTGCGATCTCGATCGTCATCCGCGTCAGCCTCTCGATGCTGCGAAGGAAATTGCGCTCATCCGCTGCGCAGAATGAATATGCAGTGCCGCTGGCTCCTGCACGTCCGGTGCGACCGATGCGGTGAATGTAGCTCTCAGGCTCGTTTGGCAGGTCGAAATTCACAACATGGGATATGTCATCGACATCAATGCCCCTCGCCGCAATATCTGTGGCGACGAGCACATCCAGGTTGCCGCTCTTGAAGTCGCGCATGGTCTTGGTGCGCTGGTTTTGCGACTTGTTGCCGTGAATGGCATCGGCCCGGATTCTGCTCTTGTTGAGCGCCTCTGCGATCTTGTCCGCCCGATGCTTGGTGCGGGTAAAGATCAGGACGCGGTCCATATCCTGCTGTTTAAAGAGCTGCTGCAGCAGTGGATACTTGTTGTTATGATCGACGAAGAAAATTCTCTGCTCGATGCACTCCAGCGTGCTTGCCTCGGGTGTGACCTCGACGCATACCGCATCCTTGAGAAGCCTATCGGCAAAATCATCGGTCTGGCGCGACATGGTCGCAGAGAAGAAGAGCGACTGGCGCTTTTCGGGAAGGGCTGAAACGATCTTGCGCATATCGTTGATGAACCCCATGTCAAGCATCCTGTCGATCTCGTCAAGGACGAAGAACTCGACGCCCTTCAACTTGATGAAACCCTGATTCATCAGATCCAGCAAACGGCCGGGTGTGGCGACGAGGATATCGACGCCTCTGGAGAGAATGCGAACCTGCGGTCCCTGCCGGACGCCGCCGAAGATCGCCAGGTGCCTGAATCTGAGAAACTGGCCGTAGGTGGCAAAGCTCTGATCTATCTGTGCGGCAAGCTCCCTCGTCGGTGCCAGCACGAGAACGCGTGGCGTTCCTGGGATGGAAGACTTGTAATTTTCGGACATCCTCTGCAAAATAGGCAAAACGAATGCAGCAGTCTTTCCCGTGCCTGTCTGGGCGATGCCCATCAGGTCCTTTCCCTGAAGCAGAAACGGTATGGCCTGCATCTGTATCGGGGTGGGTTCGGTGTAGCCTTCTTTGGCCAATGCTTGCTGAAGCGGAGCGATGATATTTAAATTTCCAAATGACATTTTTAACCTCTAGATTTTAATTTCTAGATTTTTACCTCTAGACAATATCTGGATGCTTCAAATCGAATAGAAGTTTCATGGAACGGATCTGAAAAGACATATCCAGATATCGTTATCACTCCGCGAAAAACAGACCCAGCATTTCTCAACTTAAAGTGCCTCTGCATTCGGTAGTGCCACAAAAACATCTTAGCAATTTTTATTGAATCGATGCAATGAAGCTCTTTCTCAAACGGCTCCCTTGACTATATATCTGTCGGTCAAAAGGGGCCTCAAGCAACGAAAATGAATGAGAATCGCTCATGCTCAAATGTCTCTATCGTCTTTTAGATGGTTTTTTAGCAAATTCATAATCAAATCAACAAGTATATTTTTAGAATTGATCTATTTGTCTCGGTCTGTGGCTGACCGCAAACTATTTGTATCTATAACGATTATATAGATAATTTGCCGCATCCCGAGGACCAGTGAACTCGTGGGACGCACTTTGCTAAGAAGATGCTCCAAAAGGCAAAGGAACAGGAGATCCGCATCTCCAAATCCAAAATATGGGCCAAGTGGCATTGTCTATAGGAGCAAGGCAGAGCAGTAGGATAGGCCAGTATGAGGCGGCCAAAAAAGATGCACGCCATTATCGGCGTAGTATGCTGCCTCTTAACCTATCTGCAGACCGCGATTAGGCCGGGAATGCGGCACCATTGAGCCATAGGCGGGAGCGACCACGCGGCCCTGCACAAAAATGTGTCCGGGTTCCCTTGATCGGGGCGCTGTGTGAAATTCCGGTGCCGTGCTGCTTCTTAGCCGGGCAATCTATGTCGAGTATCTTGGGTCGGGCCAGGCCATCACTACGGTGTTTGGTCCCTCTGAGGAGGGCGCTGTGGATCGGCGCTGGCCTGCTCAAGCTCGATTCCTGTAATTTCGCTATATCATTTGTCTTTTCGTCCATCTACCTTTCAAGCTAATGTATGGTTTATCCAGCTACCCGTTCGCGCCCTTCACGGCTTCGCGTGAGATCAGGTTCAGAGCAAAAGGCTACAGGTACGAAAGACGGTCACGCGAAGGCGCGAAGCCGCAAAGACGCGAATCAAATGGATTGAAGAAAATGTGAATTAATGTTCAAGCATTCTTCCGCAAAAGTGCATTCTGCCTGTGGAAACATGACTCGTGCTAAAAAAGGTTGCTGCAAGATAGGTTTACACAAATAGCGTGTAAGCCGTTCCTGCATGGAAGTACTTGTAATCAGTGAACGAAAATCCATTCCCACTGACTGAGACGGTATGATACTGATCACCGGGCACATAAATGCTGACCGTGCCTTCGGCCTCTCCCGTCATGCCCTCTGTGGCCTGATAGACGCCGTCCAATGATACATCATATCCCCGAAGCCAGCTTGATTGAATCGTCACCAGGGCGTAATTGTTGACGGGCGGAGTCGGCGGCTGGTACTGCTTCACGTCAACTACGATTATGTTGCTGGGCTGACCTGCAATGTTGAAGAACAGAAGGTGTTGACCGATCTGATCCGCATAAAATCCGATCTGGTTGTAAGGGTAGAAGTAGTAGCTGTTTGTGCTCAAAGTTCCATCTGGATAAATCTCATAAAGGTAGCCGTAACCGCTTGCCGAGGACGTGCCGATTAGATTGAGGCTCGCTCCCAGGGGCACAGCCGCGTACTGGGTCCAGCTTGAGGTTCCCTGAATCCAGAGAGAATTTACACCTGTGTTTAGCACTAATGCTTTATATTGCGTGTACGGCACGGCCTTCTGTGTGGACCCGAAGTAGAGTGTCGCAGGCTCCTTGCCGTTTAAATCGAATTTCTTTGGGGCCGAGATCGGCTCGCTTGAAGTCTGCCCTGCCGAGCTTATGGAATTGGTTTCAAAATACTGGGAGTACTTGAGGACTGCGTTGCTGCTTTCGCTGCCGCTTGAGCTGTCGCCGGAACCGCTGCCCTGGCTCTCACCGGAGCTTGTGCTCTGACCGGAACCCGGAAGTGTCAGCTTCATCAGCTTTGTTTGCGCGGCTGCGGATGCCAAACCAGAGGTCGCGGCTTCGCTGAGAGACTCCTCGCTCCAGGATGCAGAAGACTTGCTGCCGGAGGCTCCCTGGCTCTGCTGGCTCTGGTCGCCATTCTCGTTGCTCCCCTGATTTGTCGATGTGAAGGTCGTCCTCTTGGTCGACATGGTGGCGGACGAGCCTTGCACTGGAGAACCGCTAACTACAACGGTGCCTTTCATGCCTGGATGCAAGCTGCAATGGTAACTGTAGCTTCCCGGCGAGCTGAAGGTGAATGAAAAATCTTTGCCGGGTGCGAGCGTGCCTGAGTCGAAGAGCCCCTGCGAATTGCTGGAAACCGTATGCGACGCGCTATCATGATTCTTCCAGGTGACGGTTGTTCCGGCCGATATCGTCAGCGTGGAAGGCTGAAATGAGTAGCTCTTGATGGCCACTGTGCTCACAGAAGCGGATTGGTCCGTGATCCGGTTTAGCTCAGTTCCGCCCAAATTGAACTGCAGCTGCTTGTTTTGCTTGTCATCTGCCACTGCAGTTGCAGATCCGATAAGCAGGATCAACAACAGTATTGAGTAAAATTTTCTCATATTTTTTTAAACCCCCATTGATTTGAATTTTTACAAAAATGGATTTTGAAGGATAAATAATTTCGTGATCATTCCTAATCCGGAAGTGACAAGCGTTCACTTCTCTTCGACCACTCTGATGACCTCTCCGCCCAGGGCATCCAGATAAATGGTCCGTGTCTCTGTTTGGAAGACATAAGATGCTGCCTTCTCTGCAGGGAACGGCGCTCTCAATATTACCGTCTTTATTTTATCATTGTAGCCTGCATTCCTGAGATAGGAGAACGCCAAATTCAATGGCATATTCCTGGGAAGCTCTTTGATCTGGGTCTTGATCCAGGGCCTCCTCTCTCTCTCGGCCTTGCTGAAAGACCCATTTGCATATTCGATGCTGATGATCTCCGAGCCGTCGATGTCGGTAAAGACGAACTTCCATTGATCAATCTCCTCGGCTTTGCCTGCCAGGCCCAAGGAAGATGTTCCGATGTTCTCTACCTGAACGGCGGTGGGATACTGCGGCTTGACGATTTTCTCTGCGTCGCCCATAAGCTCAGGGCCGTGAATTTTTACACTCATTTCTTTTAATCCCCCATTGAATAATTGAATTTATCAGGATTTAACGGTTGTCGTCTGTGGACATGAGGCGGCAAATTAAGCAAAATTTTTAAAGTTCGCAAAACTATCGGTTTGTGAGACTATCTGCTCAGAAACTATCTGTTCGTGAAACCATTTGTAATATCTGCCACAACGCTATCCATGTTGTCAGACAATGCGATTATTTTATAAAGTCTCGCAACAAATAAGCTTGAAGAAATTCTAAATATCGCTTCCGTGCAACGGGGAAGTATCAATGAAGGAAAGGTCACGGACGGCATGGGCGGCGAATGCTGCCTAATGACTGGCGGAGGACGCGGCATCAATGACGAAGCTAGAGGAAAAAGGAATCACGGGAATCAAGGGCTTGATCTTTGACCTGTACAACACTTTGATCGACATCAAGACCGATGAAGACAGCAGCAGCACTTATGAGCCGATCAGCAAGTGGCTGATCTACCAAGGGGTGAGGATCTCGCCGACTGAGCTGCAGAGCGAGTACAAGAGACTGGTCAAAGAAGACATGGAGAACAGATGGGAGAAGTATCCCGAAGTTCGGGTAGAGGAAGTCTTCGCAAACATATGCAAGAGCCATGCTGTGTGGAAAATTGACGAGAACAGAATTGGTGCCGAAGCCTCGCGAGCCTTTCGTGCCGGGTCCTTGCGTCGGCTGCAATTATTTCCGCAAACCCTTCGCTTGCTCGGCGAGCTGGAGGGCGTCCCCAAGGTTATTGTGTCAAACGGACAGCGCGTCTTCTCTGAGCTGGAGATGAGGTATCTCGGCATTTATGATCGCTTCTCGCATGTGATTTTTTCCTCGGACTTCGGCCATAAAAAACCTGATCCGAGAATTGTCCTGGAAGGTGCAAGGCTATTGGGGCTGGGGCCCGAAGAGGTTATGTTCATCGGCGACAACTTTGACAACGACATCGTCCCATCCACGAAGCTCGGCATGAAAGCCATGCACATCGAAGAGGCGTGGAGGCTCTTTGGCGCTTAATTGAGGTCCCAAATCTCTTTTTTTGCAGAAGAATCAATGGCATGATCGCCTGCAGAATGGTACAACACCAATATTTTGAGATAATCCATCCTGAATGATTCGCGATATAATTTATTGCGAAATATTTCTTTTACCATTATTGCAAATATTTCCGTAATTTTTATTATGAAACATTGCCATATTGTCTTTTTGCGAACCATTTTCATGATCGTTTAATGAAAATATTCGTCAACCTTCGCAAAATTTATATACTCATTGAGAGATATATATCATCTCCAAATTGTCTGCTGAAAGAGAGCGGGATTCCTTGCAGGACAATTCGCAATATTTAGACGGATTCACCCAAGCAATCACGCGCTCAGAGGTTGAAAAAAAATGGCAAGAGAGAAGAGAGTAGGAGCATTGGGCTCCAAAGACGCATTTCGGAATTGGCTGGTCGAAGCATTGGGATCGAGAGTAAGCGATCGGAACTGTCCCATCAATGTCTACATGATCAAGCCATCCTCGCATACAGTTTGTCGATACGAGTTCCCGACGCAAGGTTTTAGCGCCGTGGCAAAATTCTATGGCGAGCCTACCGGATGGAATAAGGACTACGATCCGGTCCAGGCTCTCTACAATGAGTTTCATATCCTAAAAAAGATGGAGCAGATTATAAGCATCCCCCAGCCACTGGGCATGCATAGGGACTTCCATTGTGCTCTCTTGAGCGATTACGTGCAGGGCAGATCGCTCTACAAATGCATTGAAAAAGATGATTGCATATACGACCGGCTCACTGCCGTCGCCCAGGTACAAAAAAGACTTCACACTCAGACCAGATCGGATTATAGAAAAGATCGCACCTTTGCAGGATTTCACAGAGTCCTGAATCAGTTGAGATTGGATGACAGAACCAGAATGAAGTATAATAAATTGCTTGGGACGTGGTGGCATAGCTCGCGGCTTGATCTGCCCTTCGGCTGCCGGGTGCACGGCGATGCCAATCCCATGAATTATCTCTTCCGTAATGATAGGATTTTCGTAATCGACTTTGAAGGTTCGAAGGATCATGCTCATTACGTGCATGACCTGGGATTGATCGCTGCCGAGCTGAAGCATTATTTTGCCGTCCACAAGGGAAATGGTGCATTGGCTGAGCCCTACATCGGGCATTACCTCTGGCAGTATTGTCGCAATGAGCAGGATTTTTATGCCGTCACTCGCGCTTTGCCGTTCTTTATGAGCATGGGCTGGCTGAGAATGGCGCGCCTCGGCATGGCTGCGGACCATCGGGCTTACGTTCTAAGAGAAGCGGAAGCGTGCCTGCGTAGCGGAATTGAGAGCTGGAATTGACAGTATGGAATTAATGAGATAGTTCAAAAAAGTTTAGTTTTGAAAGATTCGCGACTTTGCCTGACCTTCAATAATTTCCAGGTAGCGGTAAGTGCGGCAGGGGTGCTTCTTCCAGGAACCGGTATTGATGGCTCTGCAATTCTCTTCATAGAATGGGTCGTGAGTGTGGCCGAAAACGAGTGTCTCGCCT